>CAIMEI010000083.1 GCA_903839955.1 Candidatus Falkowiibacteriota bacterium
GATGTCGGAAGATGCCACGGAATACAGCAAGGAGATGGAAGGAATATCCAAAAAGATTTTGGACCTCACTAGGCTGGAGAAAAAACTAGTAGTGGTTGACGTCAGTGTTGGCGACACGGTGGCCACTGGTCATACAGTTTTATTGCGTATTGGTGCCTGGGAAACCAGTCGAACGCTGGATGGCTACCAATACAACATCAAAGAGGTTTGCACGCCGGAATGTAATTTGTATAAAAACATCTTCGGCAAAAAAGTCGGTGACGTTTTTATCCAACAAAGGCCGGCCGCCGACTCGGTAGAAGGGATAATTTTAAAAATTTCCGTAGAGAAGAAAGAGATGGAAATGGCTAAGGAATAGTGAATAGAGGGGAAGGTTTTTGATCAGCAAAAAGCCTTCCCTTTTTTTATTTCCCGGTCTACAATGTTTTTATGGTGATAACTAGCAAAAATGAAGCAGAGACCCTGGCCGCTGGAGCCAAAATCGCGGCCTTTCTTCGAGGCGGCGACATTTTGTCTTTGGTTGGCGATTTGGGCGCTGGGAAAACCGTACTCACCAGGGGGGTTAGCGCGGCTTTGGGCTTCAAAAAAGGCGTTAAAAGCCCGACTTTCACCTTAATGAACATTTACCCAGCCAAAAACATCCAGGGTATCAAACTAATTTGTCACATTGACGCCTACCGGCTGAAGAGCTCCCGTGACCTGGTGGCAATTGGCGCGCAAGATTACTTTGACGACCCCGAAGTGCTTACCATTATTGAGTGGGGCGACAAGGCGAAAGATATTTTGCCGCGTAAGGCGAAGATTATCAATATTGAGCAGATAAGTGAAAGTGTTAGAAAAATAATTTATCAAAAATAAAAGTGCACATCAATCGATGAGCACTTTTTCTGTTTTGAACTTAATTTCTTTTTCGCCTTCATGGCAATTGATATTGCAATGATCGGCGATAAAAAAGATTTCCCGGTACTTGTCTGCTGGTAGAGGGACAATCTGTCTAGCACGTTCTAGATCAATTTCGTAAACCTCTCCGCAACCACTACAGAAAATTTTGGTTGCTGTCAGCGGATTCTGTGGAGGTTTTTTTATTTCCTCCAGATTAACTGGCAGGGGAACGGCGTGTTTCGTCCTGAATACTTTTCCCTGTTTTGACATTTCTTGTTATTTAGTTGTTGTTACTGTTCGAATATTTACTATTTATTGCTTGGATAATATTGGAGCCTTCCTGCGCCAACCTAGCTTCTAAAGCTTGTTTATCAAATTTCTTGTTGGTCGCGGAATAATCATAAGCATCTTTTTCTTCCGGAGTAATAACCATCAGCAGATCGGCTTTTTGATTGCCTTTATCCATTTGGGATAAATCAATGGTAAGAGTGAAGGCGGTTTTGGTCTCGCGGTCAATTAGTTTAATGTAGGCATCGACACCGTGCATGACATCGAGGTGCGTACCGACTGAGGTGAAGTATTCCACATCAAATCCTTGCGAATCCGCATTCTCCGCTAATTTATTACGCAAGCTGGCAGCGAAAAAGGCTAAAGGTTTTTTGCCATCTTCGCAGCGCTCAATCGCTTTCATGGATTGGTTGTAGCTCAGAAAATTTTTGCTCAAATGCTCATAGTCGGCGACATATTCGTAGGCATATTCGCGCATCTTTAATGCATCTTCTGCATCCATTTTGTCTGCCGAGAGGCGGTTGATTATTTTATAAGCCTCTTGGGCGTACTTTAGCTTGGGTGCTTCGCCAAGAATCTCGCGCTCATAAGTGGAGCCGAGTCGTTCAATATAGGAAGTAGACTTTTCAAACCTCTGAGTATTAAACATCTTGTTTGTGGCGCTTAAAGTTTTTTAAAATAACTCCCGCCGCGCCCAGACAGATCATGGCGTCGGCAAAATTGAAGACCGTGAAATATTTCAGGTCCAAATAGTCGATTACAAAGCCGTAATTGATACGGTCCATATAATTACTTATAGCACCAAATAAAATTGTTGTCAAGAGGACAACCTCCAGCGTTTCGGACTTTTTCTTTATTATTAGGTAAAATATGTAGGAAATCAGGGTCAGCATGATGATGGCCACAAGCACTAAAAGGGGGGTGCCAGACAAGGGCAAAGAAAAGGCGATAAAACTATTAGGAATAAAGGCCAGGGCGAAAAAATTACCCAGCGCCAGGTGAGGGAGGAGATTATTAATCGCCAAATATTTTAGGAAACGATCGACAACAAAAAACATAGCCATGACAATTGCTATGCTCTTTGGATTTTGAAAAATTTTTTTACTAATCATTTTCTTGCAATTCGGTTTTGCATTCCACGCAGGAGCTAGCGGTTGGTCGGGCTAAAAGTCTTTTGGGGGCGATGGGGTTGCCGCAATATTTGCAAGTGCCGTAGGTGCCTTTCTCGATGCGGCTCAAAGTGCTGTTGATGTCTTTAAGGGCGCTTTCTAGGACCTTTTCGGTGGCGAGGTTAGTGGTGTAGTCGGAAATTTCCTGGGCGTTTTCATCGGGTTTATCGCCATACTCCGGGAAGCGCGCGCCAAGATTGTCGGCTTCGTGAGAGTCTTCGCCGGAAATATCTTGCAAGTCATTCATGATTTGTTTTTTTTGGGCCAATAAATCAGCTTGGATTTTGGCGATGTCTTCAGCGCTGATCATCGCGGCGTTTACTTTGTTTTCACTCATATGGTTAGATAAAAATAATGACCCAGTAGATAGGTCCCTCTAGCTAAAATAATAGCGTATTTTTTGCCTTTTAGCAATATTGGCCGATAGCCAGGAAATTTTACCCAGCTTTTGACAAGGGAAAATCTTTTTGCTATTATTCCCTTGTCCGTCTCAGGCGGATTTTTCAGAAAATTGGATCGGTAGCTCAGTTGGTTAGAGCGCTGCCCTGTCACGGCAGAGGTCGCGGGTCCGAGTCCCGTCCGGTCCGCCTTCGCTCGCCAAAGCGAGCTACAGCGGACGCAGTCCGCAAGTAGGTCGCGAAGGAGAGACAATAAAGAAAACAGGCCTGCGCCTGTTTTCTTTTTGCTATGTTAAGGCGGCGGGGCTCGGAAGCCGGAGGCGATGTTCGCCAGCAGGCGAACCGCCGAGGCCGGGTCGGGGCGCTTAGCGAACGCAGTTCGCGATTTTAGCGAACAAGTGAGGCTTAGCGACCGTGACCGAGTCCCGTCCGGTCCGCAATTAATGACAGATAAAAAAAAGACTGGTGCAAACCAGGTCTTTTTTTACAGTTCAAACAGTAGTGGATGAAGGGCGGTTTCCGTTACTGTTTTATTTCGTTAACGTTATTTCGGGCAAACCCGATACGTTCCTTGATATAGGTCTCTCTTCTTTTTATATCTTCACCGCCGAAACTAGCATCTTTAGCAAAGTTGCTATTGATATAACGACCATAGCCAGGCATTTCTTGCACGGGGAAAGGCTGATGAATATTTTCAACAATGAAATAAACACGGAATTTATCATCATTGATTAACTTTTCA
>CAIMEI010000084.1 GCA_903839955.1 Candidatus Falkowiibacteriota bacterium
CAAACTGGAAAAAATTGCCGCCCGCCAATTAGAAGCGGAAAACTTGGTACCCAAGTTGAAAATTGAAGCGGAAATTCCTCTAATTGCCGTCAATGAAGGTTTGCTAGCAGAAATTTCCCTGCTTTCACCTTTTGGCCAGCACAATCCTCAGCCAAAATTCATGAGCCGCGGCCTAAAAATAACCGAAACTTTCTGCATGGGAATTGACGGTCAGCACGTGAAATTCCGCGTGTCCGACGAAGAAGGATTTAGCCTCTGGGCAATTAGTTTTGGCGGCACGGAGACCTATAAACACTGTGAAGTAGGTGATTTTATCGACTTGGCTTATTTTGCGGAGTGGAATGAATTCAACGGCCGCCGCGAAATTCAACTGAAAATTATTGATATCAAAAAAATATGAAATTAATTTCTTTTACGGACGGCGGCGCGCGCGGCAATCCCGGCCCGGCCGGCATCGGTGCGGTTTTGTATGACGAAAAAAAGAAAATGGTGGCCGAATTTTCCCGTTATCTCGGCGAAACGACCAATAATCAAGCCGAATACCGGGCCTTGATTATGGCCATCGAAAAAGCCAAAGAGCAGGGCGCGGATGAGCTAGAATGTTTTTTGGATAGCGAGCTCGTCGTTAAACAGCTCAACCGGGAGTACAAAGTGAAGAATCA
The DNA here is from genome assembly GCA_903839955.1 of Candidatus Falkowiibacteriota bacterium. Lineage (GTDB taxonomy): Bacteria > Patescibacteriota > Patescibacteriia > Patescibacteriales > UBA12465 > CAINDR01. The sequence continues at coordinate 663 of CAIMEI010000084.1, forward strand.
AGAACTAGCGCCGCTATTTTTAAAGATTCACAATCTGTCCCTGGGTTTTAAAAAAATAACTTTCCACCACGTGCCGCGCGAGAAAAACAAAGAGGCCGACCGTTTGGCCAATGAGGCGATGGATCGGATGAAGGATTAAATAGCGAATGATAAAAAAAGACTGGCGAGTGGCCAGTCTTTTTTGATGTTTTTGTTAATGGCCAGTCAAAGACCAGTGCCAAGGCTCAGTTGGCACGAAGCCCCCTGGCACACCGGCGTTATGCATACAATCAACGAGTCCCACGGATTTGACGTAATCCCATTGTTTTTGTATGAAGGCAGTTTGTTCTGCCTTTGTCTTTTGATGGGCGAACCAATTAACGCCATCATTTCTTCCTAGATCAACGGCATCGCCGTTCATGTGCATAGAACAGCAAGGAGCGGCCGCGACATTGGATGATTGCGGATTTTTTTTGTAGTTATTGTACAGCTGCATAGAGACTTCGGCAGTACGTACGGCGGCCGAGACAGAGAAAAGATCTTTTCCATTTTTGTCTTTTACGCATTTTAAAGCAGCTGTAAGTTTGTCGGCCATATCTTTGGTCATTCGTTTGTTTCCTGAACCAAAAGTGGTCACTAGATTGGCCGGCTCTTTACCGATGAGAGCCGTGCAAGACGACGTGCTGCCATCACTTTTAAAGTCAAGACAGGCACTCCGGTATGCGCTCGGACTTCCGTCCTTCGAAGAATCGGAGTCGTCCGGGGCGTATTCTTCTATATAGGTCAGACTTATTGGTTTAAAGAGGAGGATATCGGGATTAACGATGTAAATTATCATGTAAGTGGAAAACATGATAACTAGTCCGCTAACACTGCCGATAATCAGTTCTTTGGCGGTTTTCATGCGCGAGGCATTTGTTCCAGAGATTAACCACAAAACACCTCCGGCCATTATAGTTACAGCCGATAGTACGCCAATAATTATTAGGGCGTAATTAAAAACCGCGATTATATATTGACCAATCCAGGGTATTACGCAGGCGGTGTTGCCGTTGCCGTCATCATCACAATTAACCTTTGGGCAAGAGTAGGAGCCGTCGTC
>CAIMEI010000085.1 GCA_903839955.1 Candidatus Falkowiibacteriota bacterium
TGTCCTACGAATACGACGGCTACAAGCAATTGCGTGAGAAAATGCCGCCCTACGGCGCCAAAGTCAACGTGGACGGGCGTCGTGGCATCGTCGTCGGCCATCACGTCTTGAAGCAGTCGGTAGACGTCCGCTTTCCTTCCGAAAAGAAGGATGAAAGAGATGTCGTGATCGAAGTCGATTTGAACCGGAAGAAGAAATAGAAAACCTTTATATTCATAAAAAACGCTCCCCAAACGGGAGTGTTTTTGTTTGACAAAAAATCAAGATGTGCTAATTTTGGGGGACAGAACTTTAATAATTTTTAATAATAAAAACAAAAGCAGTAATGGAAAAAGAAAGAAAAGAAGTGCCCATGTTTTATAAAAACATCGGGACGCTTGTTGTTGTCTTCGGTTTTATGGCTTTTTTTGCCATTTATTACGCTATTAATCCCAAGCAAATCAGTGAAGCGCCAATAAGCCATGAGGACTCCGCTGGACGTTTAGTGAAAAATAAGCAAGCTCAGGATTCTGCACTTTTTTCGCCGAAAAGCCATATTTTCCCGGGGAAAGCCTGGGTGATACACGGAGAAAAGGAATGAATCCGAGTCTCTGTGGGGCCAAGATTAAAGAGTATTAACCAACAATGCTCTTTTTTTATTTTCCCATCATTTATGTTATAATCTAAATAGTTGATAAAAATTAATTAACTCATTTTTTCATATGTTCAATCGCAAGATTAATATTGCCATTAATGGCTTTGGCCGCATCGGCCGCGCGGCTTTTAAGATTATTTTGGATGAACACCCAAAATTGAATATCGTGGCGATCAATGATTTGACCGACAACGCCACCTTGGCCCACCTTTTGGAATACGATTCCTGCTACGGCCGCTATCCGCGCAAGATTTCCAGCACCAAAGAGGCGCTCATTGTTGACGGGCAGAAGTATCCGGTTTTTTCCCAAAAAGATCCGAGCCAATTACCTTGGAAAAAGTTGAAAGTAGATATCGTCTTGGAATGTACCGGCCGTTTCCGCAGCGCCGAAGAAGTGCAGGCGCACCTGAATGCTGGCGCGCAAAAAGTAATCATCAGTGCACCGGCCAAAAAAGGCAAGGTGAAAACGGTGGTCATCGGCGTCAACGAAGAAAAAATCACCAAGGCCGACAATGTCGTCTCCTGCGCTTCCTGCACCACCAATTGCTTGGCCCCGCTCACGCTGGTTATTAAAGAAGCTTTCGGCATCAAAAAAGGTTTAATGACCACTATTCATTCTTATACCGCTGATCAGAACTTGGTGGACGGCCCGCACAGTGATTTGCGCCGGGCGCGCGCCGCGGCCGTGAACATTGTGCCCACCACCACTGGCGCCGCGACTGCCGTGGCCGAAACCATTCCGTCTTTGCAAGATAATTTTGACGGCTTGGCCGTTCGCGTTCCCACGCCGGTCGGTTCCTTATGCGACGCGGTATTCTTGTTGAATAAAAAAACCACCCTGGATGCCGTGAATAAAGCCTTCGTCAAAGCCTCCAAGGGAAAATTGAAGGGAATCCTCGAGGCCTCCAATGAAGAATTAGTTTCCACCGACATCATCGGCAATGCCAGCAGTTCTATTGTTGACCTGAAATCCAATATGCTGGTGGGTGGTGATTTATTAAAAGTTATTTCCTGGTACGACAACGAATGGGGTTATTCTCATCGCTTAGTAGAGCTTTCCTATTCGCTTAAAAAATATCTCAAATAAGCATGGCAGCAA
>CAIMEI010000086.1 GCA_903839955.1 Candidatus Falkowiibacteriota bacterium
ACTCCATCCGGAACAACTACTTCAATTTTAAATTGACCAAGCAGCGGGGTGTCAAAATTATTTAGCTTCAAGGATAAGTTATTCTCCGCACCAGACAAAGCGGCGCTCGGGTAATCCACATCCGCTGAAAATCCCAAAGCACTTACTAACGTGGCCGCGGTGGCCTCCTTGCTGATTTCGGTAGAAAAATTGGCTTGAGAATAAGTTAATTTGGCGCGAATATTGTTGGCCGAATTTTCTTGGTTAATTATTTTTCCGTTGATAGTCAGCACCTTTTCGCCGCCGGCCGGCAAATCGGGAAGAGTCCAGGAATTATTGCCAGACACCGGCGCTTCGTCGGCGCTGGTGAAAATAAAGTTATCAGGATAAGTCACCTCTAATTTCAAAGACTTAAACGGCGCCCCGGAATTATTACGGCAAATAACCTGATAGGAAAAATCTTCTCCGGCCTTAACTTTATCGGGAGCGCTAATCGTTAGATCCAGATCGGCTTTTCTGATTGGCGACATAACTAAAGAGCCCGCCCAAATGGCCAGCCCCACCAAAGACAAGCCGAGGAGCCAGCGAAAAATAGTGATGATGGCCTGGCGGCGCGCGCGGCGTTCTAGTTTTTTAACATCAATCAAGCGTCCGCGGTCATCGCGATAAATTTCTGACAAGCGCGAATTGATATCCTCGCCACGGCCTTCTTGGCGGATACGGCGTTCAAAGCCGCGCAATTCTTCCGTGGAAGGCACCGGCTTTTCAATGAAATGCGGTTCGGTTTTTTTTCTTGGCATATTTTTGAAGGTTAGCGTCTTTGAATAACGGCGCCAAAACTTTGATCATGATCTAGTGATAATTCTTGATTCCAACCAGTCGAGTCGGTGGTATTACCAGGATAAGTCCAGATATTCGCCAATTGGCTATTGTTCAAATTGAAGCGGCTGGAATATGCTGGCGCGCTCGCTCCCGGCTGTTTTTGCACTAGCAAAGAATAGGTGGCGAACTTCGGAGCTGGTCCAAAAAGAAGTTGGTTCAGCTGGGCCAGCCAAGAGGAACCTTTCTGGTCGCTAAAGGAGAGCTGAAAAGGTAAATAGTAGCTGAATTCCACGCTTTCTTCTGTCCCTGGGTCCAGCATCAGCCAATTAGCAAAAACTGTCTTGCCGTTCTCTTGATAGACCATCGTGCCGTTTCCGGAACGCAAAGCTTGGTCTTCACCGTTCATGATCACCGGACGTTCGGCCCAACTTGGATCGGCCGCCTTAAACAAAGATTGATCCGGTTCTCTGAAACCGGCCGAGTCCGCTAGTTGGCTGCCTTGCGGCACATAGATTCTCAACCAATCCACGTTTCTCAAACCGAACAACTGGTCTCCTTTGACGCCATTGTGCTGGCGCGTGATACGAACCGTGTCCAAAATTCGGCCGTCGGCCTGGACTTCAGCGTCCTGTTCAATCTTTTCGGTAATTTTATAGTCGCTCTTACCGCCGGCAATATTGGAATCAACCACCATCAAATAATCGCCGGTCGTCTCTTCTTGGCGGCCCGCCCAGTTCCGGTCTTCCATCTCTTTTTGGAGTGCCGGATCACTGAAGTTGAACATTATTTTTTTCGCCGCTAAATTTTTTTCAAATAGCGCTAGCAGCGTGGCAATATTATCCCGATTAATTTTCTTAGGCAGTTCCGCGAGAATTTTAGCCGTTAAATCACCAATGATTTTCTTGGGCTTATTTTTTTGGTTTCTTTCCAAATCCTGTTTCACCTGGACGGGAGAACTGCTGGTCGCCGTGGTCGTGGCGGGCGCACCTTGAAAATCGCTGGCCGACAGCTGGCCGATTTTTACTAGATTATCTTTTTCGGTGATCTGCTGAGTGACTTCGTAAAAATTATTGCTATCAATTACTACGCCGTATTCACTAGTTAAATCAATCGGACCGGTAATTTCCAAGAGACCGTCAATGATGTCGGGCGTAAAAGCAATCACGCCGTCCACCGTCGGACCGCCGCTTTTTTCATAGAACCAGCGGATATTTTCCGCCGACAAAGCCCAATCCGGAAACCAATTAGCATCCCAAAAGAACCAGCGCGGCGCAATCAGCCTCAAGGCTTCTGGGGATTTCACAAAAGTTTTCAGCCCGCCTTTGGTGTCATAGGTGCCGCCGCCGGGAACTTCCAAACTCTTGACTTTGCCGCCGCTAAAATCGACTAGCGCATAGCTGCCCATGAAGCCGCCGCCGCCGCGCAATTCATTGTTGTTTTCAAAAATTAACAAATACCGGCGGTCGCGATTGACGCCTAACAATTCCCCCAGCTTGCCCGCCTCCGGAATAGCTTCGGATAAAGCGTCATCCAAAACCTGAGCCTTGGTTCTAAGATCCAAAAATTGTTGGCGATACTCCGCAGGCAAAGCTTGTGGATCAATTTCGTTAAGGGTCGCCGTGAGCTGTTTGGAGTCAGACAGCGCTTCGTCCCCTTCCCGCATAAAAGTTTGCCAAGATTCACTAGGATTACCCTTGGAAGATAGGCCGTCCAAAGCCAGGGACAAATGCTCGCCTAAGGCCGAAGCGGAAACACCGGCGCTTAAGAAGCGCTTGCCTTCAGCGGCAAGGCGAAGCTCCGGTTTGCCGGACAAAGCCGCTAATTGCAAAATTGATTCATCAATATTTTTCAAGTCATTTTCTGCTTGTAAAAAATGGTCGGCGGCGCCGGAAAAATCCCGGGAAGCGCCTTTGAGATCAAGCTGAGAAGCGGCCGAAGCCGCACTCGTCAAATCGTCAATCGCCAAATGAGAGTTGGCCATGACGCGCGCCTTAAAAGCCTGGGGATCAAATAATTTATAATAGGCTAAAAGCTTGAAGGGGATAAAAATTAAAAAAAGCGCCAACAAAAAAGAAGTTGCTTTCCCCCAAAAAGTCTGCTTAAAAACTTTTTTTTCAAAAGCGCTCAAGTGGTCGCGTATTTCTTCGGCGCGGCGATCCAAAAAAATCCCTCGCCGGTGCTTGGTGAGCGGCTTAAAGAAAAAGGGCCAGGAAGATTCTACACGGCGCGCTTTCCAAAAACGGGCGGCCGGCAGCGTTGCCTTTTCAACTGTTTTTTTTACTGGTAATTGCTCCTGTTTTTTGGAACGCAAATCCACCACAAAACCCGAGTCTTGAAGCGGTGCTCGGTGAAAAGAAACATCTAAAGAAAATTTCTTATTTTTGTTTTTATTTTTGGGCATTTATGATAAACAGCTTTTGTATATCGCCAGCGTTTCCAGGGCGCATCGGCCCCAATCAAAAAATCCTACCCGCTGCAAACCGGCGGTGCGCAAGCTGGCGCGCAATTCGCCGTGGTAATAGATTTCCGTCATTTTTTTCAAAAAATCTTCCGGCTGATAAGGGTTAAAATAAAGTGCGGCCTCGCCCAGAATCTCCGGCAAACTTCCTTCACTTGAACTGAGCACGGGGCAGCCCAGAGACATGGCCTCCAAGGGCGGCAAGCCGAAGCCTTCGTAAAAAGAGGGGAAAACATAGGCGCGGGCCAGGGAAAATAGGACTGACAAATCTTGATCCGGAACATAGCCGGGAAAATAAACCGCTTGGATCTTGAGATTTTTGGCAAGGTCTTTGATGTGCAAATAGAAATAGTCTTCTTTACCGACCAAAACCAAAGAAACCTTCTCTGCCGAATTTTCCCGCTGAAAAGCAGCGAAAGTTTTCAGCAGTCCCTCCAAATTCTTGTGCGGATAGGCATTGCCGACATAAAGAAAGAAGGGCTCGGAAAATCCATAGTGTGCCAGAGTTTTGGCGCTATCTGCCGGTGAGAAGGAAAAATTATCTGCCACCCCTTCATAGGTCACGGAAATTTTATCCGGAGAAACCTGAAATTGGCTGATGATGTCGGCGGCGGTAAATTTGGAAACGGTGATAATCTTTAAGGAACAACGGACGGCGTGGCTAATTACTAGGCGATAAGCGAAATTCTTCAAGCGGTACATCCAGGGGCTAAGCAAAGTGGCTTTGAGCGAAGGAAATTTGGTGAGAATCAGGTCATGAATGGTCACCACAAAAGGACGGCGATAAAACATCGGGACATTGAAATGAGTGAAATGCAGCAAGTCTAATTTTTCTCGTCGGAACAGGAACGGGAGAATAATTTGCTCCTGCCAGGAATACCAGCGGACGCGGATTTTTACTTTGCGGCAATTGGTCCCAGCCGGTTGAAAGCTGGCAAAGTTTTCCGGACTCAAAAAAACCACATAATCCGACTCCGGATCAAGAGCAATAACGCGATCACAAATTTCTTGGGTATATCGCCCTAGCCCCTTGCCTAAGGGGCCGTAAAATCTGGCATCGATTCCGATTGTCGGTCTCTTTTTCTTATCCATCAAAAATTAATTTAATTCAAAAGGGAGATTCTCTGGCGGATTATCTTTATCCTTGGCATTATCCAAAGACTCACCGTCAGCCGCCATTTCTTTTTTCGGCTGTTCATTAAAAATATCATCCGGCACATATTTGTCCTCCAAGAATAAAGGCAAGGAAGATGGCGCCTCCGCTTTTCTGCCCGGAGCCATCTGAATAAGCGGCGCCTTCACTGAGGCTTCCACTGGGAAGTGCCAAATTGTCGCCAACTCTTCAATAGAGAAAACACCTGGCGTGCGGCCAGCGGCGACCGCGCGACCGACGTAATTATTCATGATGCGATTTTTCTTGGCAATCAGGCGCGCCGACTGATTGAAGTAGGCCGACTTGGTCATCGTGAAGTCCAGATCAGGCTTAAAGCTATTCAAATCAAGATCAATGAATTGTTTGATGTAGCCGACAAAACCGCTAAATACTTTGGCCTTATTAATCACTTCTTTCTTGGCGATGTAAACAATACGTAATTTTGCCTCAAAGCCGAGCTGGGAAGATTTTCTCTGAATATACTCAATTTTTTTCTTTTGCGCTGGCGTCAATTCCATCATGGATAAAGCCTTTTTCTCTTCCTTCTTTTCGGGAACATAGGGGCCCCACAATTCAACGACGCCCTCGCTCACCGCATGGACAATCGGCGCCAAGAAGCTTAACAGGTCGCCGGCTTCCTTGGGTTTTTTACCCAAAATCTTATTGACCTCTTCCTCGCCTTTTTTCGCCCAATCAAAACCGCAGGGCGTAACTAGAATCTGATACCAGAACTGCTCGCCTGGCTTCAAAGAGCTGCACAGATCCATCAGCGACGCCATTGGATCTTTGAATTGAGTTTCCAACGGCCCCATTTTGTGCTCAAACTCTTCGTAGGTTTTTATCGGATAAGAAAAATGCTTTTGCTGAATAAATTCCGCGCCGGCGATATCGTACTCCTCGTCCGGAAAACGCAGCGGCATGCCCTCAACGTAATCGTCCACCTCGGTGATTTCCGCGTCGGGATATTGCGAATAGACCGCCGACTCCACGAGCGGGCGGAATTGGATCGGCGTGCGGATTAAAAACTGCGTATAGCCGTCAATGCTGACGATTTCAAAACTGAAAGAAAGCTGATAGACTCCCAAAAACCACTTTTCAAAAAAACTAATCGAGCCGTGCGCGCCCGCCAAATAGGTAAAAAGATTCTCGGCCGCCTTCGGGGTCTGTTCATTCCCCTTGGGGATATCGATGGCCAACAAAATGAATTTATTACCCGTCGACCACTGCGCTTCCTTGTAAATCAGCCACAATTGTAAGGTGCCCTTAATGAAAATCGCCGCCAAAATCATCCAGCCGAAATACAAGAAAAACTTCCAGAGCAATAGCTCGGGCGGCAGATGCAAAAAATCCAAGATTGGCGTTAAATCAATAACGAGATCCATAAGGGGGATGATTAGAAAATATCTTTTATTTTACCATATAAACTGGCAAAAACAAAATCGCCCCCAGATGATCTGAAGGCGATTTTTTATTGAGAAATAATTGAAAAATTATTTATTCCACTCTTTCAAGCCGTACATGCCGCGGCCAGTTAAAATATAGCGGTTGTCCAGAATTAATTCATTATGCACGGTGGCTGGATTGGCTACCTTTTTGTCGAAACCGACTTCGTTGATGCGGCGGGCGATTTCGGTAAAGTGGAGCGGTTCACCAGCGTTCTTCAAGACCAAAAAGATCTTGTCGTTAATGGTCTTCGGCTTGACCTCTTGCCAGGAAGAAACTCCCCAGTGGCCGAATTTATTTCTTTCCAAGCTTTTAATCGCCTGCATCAAAGAATACAAAATCTTATTGCTATTGATCACTTCCGCTTTGTCCGGGAAAGTTTCACTCGCCAGAATCGGAGAAATATCAGCATCATCATCGACGGTCATTTTTTCTTGGTATTTGGTGTAGGAATCAAGTTCCTTCAAAAGTTCTAATAGCTCTTCGGTGCTCAAGGTTTTCTTTAAGCCGTTAACTTTCTTCATCAAGTCTTCCGCCAGTTCTTCTAAGTGTTCAACGGAAAGCCCCTTGGTCTTCAAGGAAGAATTGAATTGGTCGGACTCGGAGAGGAAATCAAATTCATCAGCCAAAACGCGGGACAGGATAAAGTCAAAATTATTGCGGTAAGAAGCTTTTTCCTGGTCATCGGCGTCTTCGTTTTCATTAATGATTTCCAGGCAAAAAACGGTGAGGATATCCAAAAGATACTCCCGGCGCATTAAACCGCCGTGCTGGTCCAACAGAGATTCCACCACGCCGCGCAGTACGGACAAATCTTCTTCCAAAGTTTCCAGCTTCTTAATTTTTTTCAAACTGGAAGATTCAATCTGGCGAACGCGTTCGCGGGTCAGCTGGTGAAGCTTGCCGATTTTTTCTAGAGTTTCTTTTTTCTCGCCCTTCAAGCCGAAGCGGCGAACCAAAACATCCTTCTCGCGATCCATTAGATCGCCAAAAAGGTTGTCTACGATTTTGACGGCGTTGAGCTTAGAAGCTTCTTCGCCGTGTTTTTCCTTGATTAAGGTCTCTAAAATGCTTTCCATATTTTACAGTTAGCCACTCAAAAAAATTATTGACTGACATGCTAGTTTTTTATCTAATAAGAACTCTATCACAATAACATTTTTTAGTCAATACAAAAAAGGCCCAGAGGGCCAAATTTAGTTATTTTTGCTTATTTTAGATAAAATATTGCGATATTCTGGCAATAAAAAGGGCTCTTTTACGACCGAAAAAGCCAACATCGCTAAGACGGAACTGACAACTTTTAACTTTGAAGAAAAGTTTTGTTTGGCAAAATACTTAGCAAAAATAAGATGTTGATTGACAAAAGACCAGCGTCTCACCTGTTTACTCTTGTTTTTCCGGTCTTTGAGCGCCGCGAAAAAGCCTCGTCCCGGGTCGGCGGCGCTGCGGTCGTGCCAAGCCAGGGCGTCGGCCACGCAAAGCGACTGGCCGCCCGCCAAAAAAAGACGATAAGCCAAGTCACAATCCTCTTTATACATAAACATCCGCTCGTCAAAATATTGCTTTTCGCCGCCGGCTTCAAAGGCAATTCTTTCTAAGAAAGAAAGACGGAAGAGACCGGCCGCACCTGAAGGACCGAGAATCGGCTGGCTATCAAAAGAACCGTCGTCCTCTTTACCCTGCCCCAAATCAACAAAGCGCAGACCCGGCAAAAGGATCAGACCGCAAGTATCCAAAATCTTGGCCTGCGGTTTGTCCGGGAAGGGCCAGCGATAAAGCTTGGGGCAGACGGAGGCGAGTTCTCCCCGATCGTCTAGCTGGCACACAAGCTTGGCAATAGTCTCTTTCTCCAGGAGAATATCTGGGTTCATCATGAAAAAATATTTTGCCCCTTTTTCTTGGGCTCGGTTTAACAGAATATTATAGGCTTTAGCAAAGCCCAAATTTTCACCGCGAGAAATTAATAAAAAGTCTGAGTAGTGACGAGAAACAAAGTCCTGATTACGGGTATCACCCGCCTCGCTATTATCAAAAATTCCCACAACAAAATTATCGGGCGCTAAAAAATCCAGGGCGCTAGTGAGCGCCGCTAGACTTTGCTCCAAATACTTGAGCGAATATTCACCGTAGGTCACTAACCCGACAAATAATTTCATAAAAATTAGACCACCATCTTGTCTGCCAGTTTGTCCTTGGCAATCTGTTGGGCGCGCAAAAGGCTATCGAAGGTGCCGGCGTCCAGCCACTCGCCTTCTACCATCGCCACGGAAAGTTCGCCTTTTTCCAAATACCAATTATTGAGATCGGTGATTTCTATTTCTCCGCGCTCGCTCGGCTTCAAGCTCTTGGCCACTTCCACTACCCGATGATCGTAGATGTATAAGCCGGTTACGGCATAATTACTCAAATATTCTTTGGGCTTTTCCACGATTTTTTCTGCCTGGCGTTCGGCGTTGAATTTCACGACGCCAAAACGCTCGGGGTCCGGAACTTCTTTGGCAAAAATTTTCGCACCGCCTTTAAAGCTATTAATCTCGGCTGCAAAATCGTCTTCAAAAATATTGTCGCCGAGAATCATGACGACGTCCTCGTTATCAATAAAATTGCTGCCGATAATAAAAGCCTGGGCCAGGCCTTCGGGCTTATCTTGAATCTCATAGGTAAATTTCACGCCGAAATCTTTGCCGCTGCCGAGCAAGTTCAAGTAATCGCCGGCCCGTTCCGGAGAGACAATAATCAAAATTTCTTTAATGCCGGCCTTCACTAAAGTGTTGAGCGGATAATAAATCATCGGCCGATGATAAATCGGCAATAATTGCTTGCTGGTGATTTTGGTTAAGGGCCGCAAGCGCGTGCCGCTGCCGCCGGACAAAATAATTCCTCTCATAAGATTAGTTTTCCCCTAAATACTCCGCCAGGGCGTCCTGCCAGGAACGGAGCAAGGGTCTTTTAGTATTTTTTAAAATTGAAGAGCGCGGTCTTTTGGCTGGCCGAGGGAAAGCCTCGCTGCTTACCGGTATCGTCTCCACGGCCAGTTCCTTGATGCGTAAAGCTTCTTGCGCTCCAACATACCAGGTGGCCGCTCCTTCGTTTATCAAATGATAAACACCGAACTGGGCCTGATCGGCCAATAAGCTGGCGGTCGCGGCGGCTAAGTCCGGCGTATAGGTAAAGCAGCTGCGCTCGCTATCCACGGCTTTGATGGCGCTTCCATTTTGCGCCAAATTGATCATAGTGTCAAAAAAGCTCGGCTTGGCAAAAGGGCTCGCCCCCGCCGGACCAAAAAGTTTGGAAGTGCGGATAAGATAGTATTTTAGACCCTCTTTTCCCTTCTCCAAAATCGCTTTTTCGCCCGCCGCCTTGCTCTGGCCGTAAAAATTCAAAGGATTAATAGTGGCGTCTTCAGAAAAGCTATCGTGATCCGTATTCCCAGAAAAAACATAATCCGTGGAATAATGCACTAAGGTGGTGCCGCTTGCCTGGCAGATTTCTGCCAAAAAAGCCGGCAAACCGATATTTAACTTGATTGCCAGGGCCTTTTCCTCATTTTCAGTTTCGCATTTATCCACCGCGTTATAAGCGGCGGCGTTAATGATAACATCCGGCTTGCTCGCTGTTATTTTTTCGGCCAGCAAGGGGAAATCCAGGAAATCCAAATCACGGCGATCTAGTCCAACCTTTTCCTGCCCAGAAAAAGCTTGGAGTAATTGCGTGCCGAGATTTCCCTGAGCACC
>CAIMEI010000087.1 GCA_903839955.1 Candidatus Falkowiibacteriota bacterium
CAAACTTATCGCCTGTCAGGAACAGCCCACCGAAGGAGCTGTTTTTTTTGACGGGGAGAACCTTGGCAAAATAAAAGACAAGGATATTTGCGCTTTCCGCCATCAGATCGGTTTTGTTTTTCAAGACTACAAATTGCTTTCCTATAAAACGGTTTTTGAAAATGTTTCTTACGCTTTGGAAGTAACCGATTATCAAAACGGCGTGATGGACAACGAAGTGTCCCAAATTTTGGAATTGGTCGGCTTGGAAAAACAGACCAATTCTTTCCCTCACGAATTATCCGGCGGAGAGAAACAGCGCGTGGCCATTGCCCGCGCCTTGATTCATAGGCCAAAGGTTATTCTAGCTGATGAACCGACCGGCAATCTTGACCCGTACCATACGCGCGATGTTTTGAAGATCTTAAATAAAGTTAACGAGCTGGGCACAACCATCCTTTTGGCAACGCATAGCAAAGAGATTGTTAATTCTTTGCAGCGCCGCGTGATTACCATTGAAGACGGCCAAATAAGAAGCGATGAAGCCAACGGCAGATTTATTCTGTAATTTTTCAAAAATCCTATGAGTAAAAAAATCCAAAAGATTTTAAAATCAGGCTGGGATAATTTTCAAAGGCAGGGCATCCTGACCTTTGCCACTTTATTCATTATTTTTATCGCTGTTTTTTTGGCCAGTTCGCTTTATCTTTTTGCCGGTGCCATTTACTTTTTGAATGACCGCTTGCAGGAAAGGATAGACATCTCAGTCTTTTTTAAAGAGAACACCGCCCGCGAAGATATCGTTAAAATAGAAGATCAGTTGAAAGCCGTGCCTGAAGTGAAAAAAGTGGAATATTTTTCCGCCGACGATGCTTACCAAAAATTCGTTCAAGACCACAAAGACGATAAATATTACGAGGCTTTGCAAGCCATTGAAATGAACCCGTTCCTGGCATCTATCCATATCCAGGCCAAAAACCCGTCGCAATACGGCAGCATTTCCACTTTTTTGAAAAAAGACGAATTCCAAAGCGTGATTCAGAATGTGAACGATTACAAAAGGGGAACGGTCATTCAAAAGCTGACCGATCTGACCAAAAACATTAGAACGATCGGCCTTGCTTTAATAGGATTTTTAAGCTTGATCGCCGTCTTGGTCACTTTTAACACTATTAAGCTGACCATCTTTTCCCAAAAAGCGGAGATTGAAATAATGCGCCTGGTCGGAGCCAAAAGAAGATTTATCCAAGGCCCATATTTTATCCAAGGTCTGCTTTGCGGCTTATCCGCCTCTCTTTTAGCTTTTGTTCTTTTCGGAGCCATGGCCTTTTTGCTTCAGGAAAAATTGTCCGGCATATTCTTGGGATTCAATATGTTTGACTTCTACAAAGCAAACATCTGGGAGTTGGTCGCCTTGCAATTCGGATCAGGCCTGCTTTGCACCTCCAGCGCTGAACCGGTTGACTGGTTTTGCATGGTTTCCCTATTTTTTATGTTCATGGAAATTTATTTCACCGCCACATACCAGACTTTAGCCCGGCGCGATTTGCCCGCGGGGCCATCGATATTCAGCACCACGACGTAGTGGTCGGAATTTTTATAGACGTGAATCGGATTCTGTTCCGTCGAAGTTTCGCCGTCGCCGAAATCCCAGTGCCACGATTTGATTTCACCGACCGACAAATCCTTGAACGCCACCAGCCGCCGGTCCATGTCCACGACTTGAAACGACCACTGCGCCTCCATTGGTTTGACAAACTGCGGCTCCAGCGGCATCAACTTGAAGGCACAAAGCTGGTCGGCCTGGCCATACATCGTGTGATGGCGCGATAGGTTCCAGAAGCCGTTGTTCGTGCCGCCGGAATTCACGTCGTCGTAATCAATCAGCGCGAACGACAGCCCAATGATCTTGTTTTCCTTGAGCGCCGATTCCACCGCGCGCGGCGGGCCTTCCGCGCCGGCGTAGTCGAAGGGCGTGATCCAAAATTCCAAAACGTAATGCCCCGGCTGACCGGGTTTGAAATCATATTTCTGGGCCGCGTTGGCAAAAGGCAGTTCCTTGAGCCACTGCGCCGGTCCCCAGACCATGCACCAGTCTTTGCCCTCGTTGGGCGTGAAGATGTGGTAATTTTGCGCGTGCGTGCCTTGCAGCGTGAAATACGTTTCCCACTGTCCGAGAATATTTCGCGCGGGCGAAAATTTTTCAATCAGCGGCCCGCCGGACAGATCGCCGTCCACGACCAGCTCAAATGTGTCGTTGTGCAAATCCGACTGCGCGAAGTCCCAATAATTGTCGTCCGACTCGTAAAGAAAATAAAGCCGGTTCAAGCCCTTCACCCAGCCGACCTTCACGCGGATTTTCGGCGTGGAGGCATCGGTCACGGCATGTTTGCCGTTGTCATCCACGAGTTGGTCGCTGCCGATGACGTAGCTTTCCGGCACGAGGTTCCAGTCGTTGGTCTGTCCGTCAATCGTCGGAATCTTGTCCGCCGGAAACTGGAAAACCTTGAAGACCTCATTGGTCCGGTCCAGCGCGCGCGCTGGCGGGCAAACGAACAGGATGCCGCCGACAACAAAAGCCACCACCGCCGCTCGGAGAAAAATGGGTTGCACGTCCAAATTGCTCCCTATTTGCGCGGCGGAGTCAATTCTCGATTTTGCTGACCGACGGATTGACAAAAAATTAACGCCGCTTTTACATCGTTATGACAATTCCCCACGGTTGTGCGTATAATTTTACATTGAACAAATTAACCACGATAACAGACTAATAAACCATGAAAGGATATTCCCTCGCCCTGCTTGCCGTTGCCGCGCTTTCCGCCACTGCCGAACCGGCGCTCACCATTTACAACCAGAACTTCGCCGTGGTGCGTGACACGGTGCCGCTCGACCTGAAAGCCGGCGCGACCGCCGTGCGCTATGCCGGCGCCA
>CAIMEI010000088.1 GCA_903839955.1 Candidatus Falkowiibacteriota bacterium
CCTCGTGAATTTCTTCCAACATGTGATCTTCGTAGTCTTCGTTGCTGGTGAATTTTTCTTCCTCTTCTTCAACTTCTTCTTCCGCTTCCGGTGAGAAAATTTCGGCTTCTGGTTCTTCGTCTCGGCCAAAATCCAAGACGCCATCATCACCCTCTTCGCCGGTGAGATAATTATCGGGAGCGGTGGCGCCCACGCGGCTGTGAACGGGCGACACTGGAATACCTGCTTCGCCTTCGCTCCAGCGAGGCGAGCCCATATTTTCAAGCTGATCCTTACTCACTAAAATTTCACGCGGCTTGGAACCGTTGGATGGTCCGATGATTCCGGCCTCTTCCATCATATCCAAAATTTTGGCCGCGCGTCCGTAGCCGATACTCAAGCGGCGCTGTAAAAGTGAAGTGGAGGCCTTGCCCGCCTTAACAACAATATCGCGCGCTTCTTCCATCAAATCATCTTCATCGCCGTGCATGCCGTCTATTCCGACTCCGGCGACTCCGCTCACTTTCTGCCTTTCAGTGACGCCGTCCAAATAATCAACCTCGCCGCTCTTCTCTTTAATATAATTGATAATATCCTTGATTTCTTCGTCGCTGACATAGGCACCCTGAATGCGTTTTGGTTTGGAAAGTTCAGGAGTGGTGAGCAGCATGTCGCCTTGACCCAATAATTTTTCCGCGCCTGAAATATCCAAAATAGTTTTGGAATCAACGAGCGAAGTTACGGCAAAAGCGATGCGCGCCGGAATGTTGGCTTTGATGAGGCCGGTGATGACGTCGACGCTCGGACGCTGAGTGGCGAGAATTAAGTGAATACCGACCGCCCGCGACATTTGCGCCAAGCGGATAATTGCCGCTTCCATTTCTTTGCCGGCGGTCATCATGAAGTCGGCCAATTCATCGATCACAAAGACGATGTAGGGCATTTTGTTTTTCGCGTCGACGTTGTAGCTCGCAATATTCTTTTTGCCGGAAGCGTTCAAGGTGTCGTAGCGGCGGTTCATTTCGTTGAGGCACCACTTCAAGGCGTTAATGGTTTTGCCGACTTCGGTGATAACGGGCACGAGCAAATGCGGGATGCCGTTATAAATCGGCAATTCCACGCGTTTGGGGTCCACCATGATGAAGCGCAAGTCTTCCGGATTGTTTTGATATAAAAGCGAAACGATAATTGTGTTCAAGCAAACCGATTTTCCAGAATTGGTCGCGCCGGCCACCAGCAAGTGCGGCATGCGGGTGATGTCATAGCTCCAAGCCGTACCGGAAACGTCTTTGCCGAGAGCAATCATTAAATTATTTTTGCGGTTACGGAAAGCATCATCATCCAAAATTTCCCGCAGGCCCACGAGCGCCTTGGCTTTATTCGGCACTTCCACGCCAATGAGTGATTGGCCGGGAATTGGCGCCTCAATGCGAATCGGATGAGCAGCGAGAGCTAAGGATAAATCATTATTGAGCGTAGTAATGCGCGCCACTTTCACGCCTTCGGCGGGTTTAAAAGTGTATTGCGTCACGGTCGGACCGACTTTGGTCTCGCCCATTTCCACCATGATCCCGAAATTTTCCAAAGTATGTTTGATTTTCATTGCACCAGCGGCAGTGTCGCCGCCGATGGCTTTGGTAACCTTGTTGTTTAATAATTCCAACGGGATATCAATTTTGACCGTTCTCTTGGGCCAAATAATTTTCTCCTGGATTTTCTTTTCGGCTTCTTTGAATTTCGTGGGCACAACTTCTTCGTGTCCTTCGTCCTCCTCCACCGCCTCGGCGACTTCTTTGTGCTGCCAGGAAGATAGAATCTTGGCCGCCGCCGGTTTCAATTGATACTCTTCCTCTTCTTCAATCTCTTGACTAGCCGAACGTCCAGAAAAAGCGCGCAAAATTTTAGCCCAAATACTTTCCCGGCCGATTATTTTCGCCAAAGAAGTATTAAAAACAATCACGATGGAAAGAAGGAAGAGGAGCCCGAGGACTAGTACTCCGCCCCAAAAGCCGAAGAGGTAGAAAAACACTTGCGACAGCCACCAACCGACATAGCCGCCGGCCGAACCAGTTGCCGCCAGAGACTCCCAGTTCTTTTGATCGGCAAAAAAATGAAGCGAAGTTTGCACGGAAACAAATAGCAAGAATAGACCCAGATAATCATTAAAACGAATGTGATATTTCTTGCCCAGAGAAAGCAGTCCGCCCCAGGCGAGGAAGAAAATGGGGACGAGCCATTTTCCCAGACCAAAAATCAGACCGAGGCCTTGAGAGAGAAACAGCCCGAATTTGCCGGATAAATCAAAGAGGCCCAAGAGGCTCAAGAAGCCGAAAGCAAAAATAACGAGAATTAAAATGCTCTTGCGCGCCCGCTCGTTCAAGTCCAAGTGCGGCCCCGCAGCTTCTAAGATCTCCTTTTCTGGCGTTTTTTTGGAATTTTTCTTGCTCATAAGAAAATTATAGCAGTTCGCTAATAATAAAAAAAGCTAAACGAAATAAGGCGAACCGGCGCAATCAGTTGATTTCGATATCAATAAAAACAATTTCCGGGAACCTTTCTTTGATTTTTTTCTCAATTTCATCAATCTTTTTGCCGACCAAGCGCGGCACGCGATCCAAATAGTCCACACAGAATTTCTTGAATTCTTCCGGATTCCCCTGGATGTCCTTATATTCATTGGCCAAAAAATTATGGCGGTCCAAGTCCTTAATCATCGCTGAGGCATTGAATTCCACCTCACACTTAATCAAATATTTATCGATATCAAAAACGGCCGATTTAAAATCATAAATCTTTTCAATTGAGGGGTCGGCCAGCAATATATCTTTCACTTCATCAGCCATCTTTTGGGGGATGGATTTGGTAATCAAAAAGTGCCGATTTTTATTAACCAACACAACCGCCACCACGCCCAGCAAAAGACCAATAACAATTGAACCGATGGCGTCCCAATAGTCATGCCCCGTAAAACGGCTCAAAATAATGCCGGCCGCCGCTAAAATAACGCCGACCACCGCCAAGCTGTCTTCCATGATCACCGCCATAATCGCCGGGTCCGCTTCTTGGCTAATAGTTTTCCATTTGGCTTTCGGAAAATGCTGATGAACTTCCCTGACGGCCAGCAAGAGAGTAATGGACTCCACCACGAAAGAAACCGCCAAAATCAAAATCGCCCAATTGCTATAAACGAAGGAATGGCCATTCCAAAGAGCGCTGAAGCCGTGGTAAACGGTGACGCCGCAACCAAGAAAAAAGATGCCGCAAGCCGAAATCAGCGCCCAGATATAGCGCTCTCGGCCGTGGCCATAAGGGTGCTCCTGGTCAGCGAGCTTGCGAGATTTCTCCAAGCCGATAAAGAGCAGAAATTGATTGGCCGTATCAGCCAAGCTATGAATAGCCTCAGAAAACATCGAGCCGGATCCCGTCAGTAAAAAGCCAGCAAACTTCGCCAGAGTAACCAAAAAATTGCCGAAAAAAGCAGCGACAATGGGCAAAAATCCAGAACGGCGAGGTTTTTTCATATTAAAATAGGTTAGCTCTTGTAATTAATCATTAACTCTTGCGCGAGACGGCCGGTTTTCTGCCGCTCCCGAACTAGAGCCAAAAGCTCGCGGCCGTTCACTTCGTTGGCCCGATGATTAAGAAACCAATAGACGGCCGTACGCAAAGCGGTCCAATCGTAGTAGAGATTAATTCTCTTTTGCAAATTGGCGTCCAATTCCTTCCCGGAAACTTTCAGGTATTCATCTAAAAAAACTTTTTTCATTTCACCAGCAAAATGCAGATCCTCCACCTTGCGGACAATCTTGTATTCAATCTGCTGCAAGAAAGCGCCCAAATCACGGGCAAAATCCGCCGGGCAAAAATCCGTGAAGTCAATCAGACCGATTTTGCGCTCACCAACTTTGATGATGTTTTCCGGGTGAGCATCGCCGTGAATCATCGCCCGCTCGCTAGACGGCGGAAAACTAATTTTCTCCTGCTCGACGCATTGCCGATAAAGATCAACCAAGTTTTCTGCTTCATTATTTTTAAAACGAGCCGCCAGTTCTTCATAAATGAATTTTTCGCCCGGCACCACCGAATAAATCCGCTGATTATCAGCATTGAATTGAAAGTCGGCATCAATTGGCAATTGGTGGAGCTTGGCAAACATCCGCGCCGCGCCAAAGACCAAATCGGCAATCATTTCCTTGTCGCCGGCTTTAATATAGTGCAATAAAGTGTGGCCGGAAACCGCCCGATAAAAAGTAGCGCGGAATTTTTTTTCATAGAATAGCGGCCGCGGCAATTTGATAAATTCATCCGGCAGGTCTTTTCGCCATAAATATTGCAGGGTGCTGAGCACGTTTTCGCGCGGTTCATTGCTGTGCGCCGAACAAACAATCTGCAGCCGCTTCTCCGCTCCCTGCTCATCGCGCCAAAAAACATCGTAGCTAAAAACCACATGGTAAGTCGTTTCCCAAATCAACTTTTTATAGGGAGTAATAGCAATTCTTTCAATTTTCTTGATTTGCGGATAATGCGGCAAAAGCTTTTCCTTAAAAAGCTTGGTTACTTTTTTCTCATCCAGCAGGGAATATATCTTGTTCATATTTTTAGAAATATTTTTTCCAATGCCTCGTCCAAGCGAAAAAGCGCAGGCGCAGAGCAATTTTCTCGGCGGCGATTTTTTGGCGGCGAGTTTTTTTACCTTGAAGCGAGCGAATAGACCGCAAAAGATCATTGACCCCCCGCTCCAATTCATCCGGGCTCCAAGCCAACGGTCCGAAATGGCGGGAAAAATCGTGGCCGCTCGCCCACCACCAAGCACAGCTTGCTAGTCCGCGCGACAAATGCCAGCGCGCCCAAGCGTAACCTTCGTCCTTCGGATTATCGTGGACCGTTTTAACGGCCAGCTCGGCCAAACGCCAAAGTTCAAAGTGAATTTCGTTGCGCCGATCGCTCCAAAGAGCATAAGGATTTTTGGCAATAAGCTCCCGCTCACTGCTCTCCCAGGAACAAGGGCGCAAAATAACTAGCTCTGGATTAGCCGTCAAAGACATGAAATCGCTGAGCGTGCCGGTTTTTAAATTTTTGTTTTTCAAAACCCCCTCCAATTCAGCGCTCGGATCTTCATGGCGCAAACCATAAAGTTCAGCGTCTCCAGCGGTGACAATTGTTTCTTGCCGGCCAGTAATCAGCGCTCGCTGCAGCTGATCCGGGGCATATTTCATGGACCAGGCGCGGTTGCGGAAAACTATTTTCAAGCCGCTCGCTTGGTCGCGATAAGTTTTTAAAGCCTCAAAATCCCGCGGATTGCGCGGACTAAAAGCAATTGGATCAAGAATTAGATACTCATAGCCCAGACTTTTGATGATTCTTGCCAAAGCCGCCGAATAGGCCATTTCCGGTAAGAAAAAGCCCTTGGGTCGAGAAATGCCAAAATATTTTTTCAAGATTTTTTCCTGTTCTTTGATTTGGAAAATAATTTCTGACTCCGGCAAGAGCGGCAGGAAGGCGTGATAGGCGGCGGTACCGACAATTTCAATCCGCCCAGACTTGATCAGTGGTTTCAAACGGAGAGCAAAATCCCCCAAACCTTCTTCCGCCATCCTTTCCAATAAACAGCCGGAAACATTCACCGTCATGCGTAAATTCGGATTCTCCTCAAAAAGACGCAAGAGACGGAAATAACTTTTTTCCGCCGCTTCCTTGATAACCGCGCCTTCAATATTGGCCGGCTGATAGAAATGTAGAAAATTAAACCAATTCATAATTTTAGAAACGCAAAGTTTTGCGGTATAATTCCACGTATTTGCGCGCCTGAATCTCCCAGCTATTGGACTGGCGCATTACTTTCTTCAAAAACTCCCGCCAATCTTTTTTGTTTTTATAGTTTTCCAAAGCCCGGATGATGGCGCCGTAAAATTGCCAGACATCTTCAACTTTAAAAGTGAAACCGCTGCCCCTTTTGGTGGCCGGTGAATAATTTTCCACCGTGTCATAGAGGCCGCCGATTTCCCGGACAATCGGAATACAGCCGTAGCGCATGGCGATTAGCTGATTGATGCCGCAAGGTTCGTGGTTGGAAGGCAACAAGAAAAAGTCTGAACCGGCATAAACCAAAGTTTCATACTTCTGATTGGCTTCGTGCGAGGGGATGAGCACCATTTTCCGAGGATGCTTCTTGGCGATTTTTGCCAGCTCTTTTAAATAATTTTTATCACCGGAACCGATGATAATAAATTGCGCATCTAGTTTCAAAAGCGCCGGCATGATTTTGATAATCAGCTCAAAGCCTTTTTGAAAAGTCACTCGCGAAGTAGTGCAAAAAATCGGCACGCTTTCGTCCTCCGGCAAGCCGAACTGCTTCTGTAAAAATAATTTATTTTCCCGCTTCAGTTCCGAATTGGCGCTGGAATATTTTTTGAAAAGCGCATCGTCTTTCTCCGGATTATAGGCGTTGTAATCGATGCCATTGATGATTCCGAACAAACGGTCTTCGCGTTTTTTTAAAATGCGGTGCAAGTCCTGACCAAATTTTTTGGTCATGATTTCGTTGCGGTATTGCTCGCTGACCGTGTTCACCGTGTCGGCCGACATGATGCCGCGCTTGGCGAAATTTATCCGCTCAATCGCCGGATCGGAAATATGCGGCAATTTCTTGCGGCCGAAATCGCGCTCTTCAGTGGGGATTTCCCACCAATTATGGCCGAGCTGGAAAATCAAATTGTGAATCGTGAAAATCGTCTTGGCTTTTTTCAAAGTTTTGGAATAGCGAAAATCAGTTTTTAGATAGTAAGGAATCAGGCCGGTCTGCCAATCATGGCAGTGGACAATGTCTGCTTCAAATTTCAAGAGAGAAATCAGCTTCAAGGCGGCGACGCTAAAAATCAAAAAACGAGCATTCTCTTTTTCAGAGCCATAAATATTTTTGGAGCGGGAAAAATAAGTCGGCTGTTCCACAAAATAAACCGGCAGGCCGTCCATCAAATAACCCTGCCAATAATTAATGGTTACCGTCTCGGAAGAGTTCAAATAAATTTTGACATCCTTAAATAGAAGTTTAAGACCTTCTTTTTCTTTATTAATCACTTTGCCGTAAAGCGGGGTAATAATACAAACCTCGTGGCCCAAGCGCTTCAAAGCTTTCGGCAAGCTGCGCGCCACATCGCCAAGGCCGCCGGTTTTGGAAAACGGCGCGACTTCGGAGGCAATATGCACGATTTTTAATTTTTTAGCCATAAAGATAGATTATTCACCGTCCACCAAGCGCGCACCGCTGGCGCAAATCGCCAAAGCCAAAGCATCGGCGGCATCGTCCGGTTTCGGTAGTTTTTCCAGTTTCAAAATCGCCTGCACCATCTTTTGCACTTGCAATTTCGGCGCCGCGCCGTAAGAACAAACGGCGGACTTAACCTGCAGAGGAGTAAAATTCGCAATGGGCAAGCCCTTTTGTTTCAAGGCCAATAAAACCACGCCGCGCGCCTGGCCGACAATCAGCGCTGTCGTGACGTTGGTATTAAAAAATAATTGTTCCACCGCCGCTAAATCCGGATGATAGCGCTCTAAAATCGAGTTGAGATCGTGATACAAAGTTTCCAAGCGAGAGCTCAACTCCGTCTTGGCGGGCGTCTTGATGGAACCGTAGGTGAGGCAAGTGATTTTTCCCTTATCCACTTTGATTACCCCAAACCCGGTGTCGGCAATTCCCGGGTCAATTCCCAAAATAATTTTCGCCATAAGGAAGAGGTTATTGCTTGGCGGCACTCAAATCGGCCGCTCGTTGATCGTAGCAATCCGACCAATCACCTCTCGACCAGAGCGTCGGTGCGCTTTCCATTTTTTGCTTGCAAAGTTCCAAGGTTTCGAATTTATTAACAATATCAGTTAACACGCCGTCTTCGCATTCCGCGCGTTCATTATCGCCAATGGGTTTTAGATTGTCGCAATAGGCGGTCGCCACCCGCACTTCCAGAGGAATGGCCTGCTCTGTCTGCAGATAGGAATGACAAATAAAAACGAAAACTGCAATGAGGGCCAGAAAAATTCCGATGACCACCTTACCGATGTCTTCGTTATATTCCATACTTTTAGAATTCCGCG
>CAIMEI010000089.1 GCA_903839955.1 Candidatus Falkowiibacteriota bacterium
AAGGGAATCGGCGTCGGCTTGCAGTATCTAATTCCGAATAATAATTTTCAGGACTTGGAACTTTTTTTCCGTTCAGAGTTTTTCGGTCCGTGGTATGCTTGGATTTTTCCGCATCGCGAATATGTTTCCGTCGGCTGCGGGGCTGACCCCAAAAATCTGCCAACCAAAAAATTGGTGGCCAATTTTCAGAGCTGGCTGAAGGAAAAAAAGATTGATGTTTCTGGCAGTCCCTTGGAGGCAGCGGCCATCAATATCGATTATCGCGGTCACCGCTTCGGCAACATTTTTCTGGCAGGCGACGCCGCGGGCCTCGCCTCAGGATTGACGGGTGAGGGGATTTATCAAGCGCTGGTTTCTGGCGAGGAGGTGGCGTGCACAATTCTTGACCCGAATTTCTCCGCGCCAAAAATCCAAGAAGTTTTACGCGACCAAAAAAAGCATCAGCGCGCGCTCTGGCTTTTAATTAGAGCGGGGCGCTTCCGGCCAATCGTTTTTCGCGCCGGCCTCTGGTTTTTGAAAAATAAGCGTTTTCGAGAGAAAATTATCAAAGATTTCGGCTAAAAGTTCTATTTCAAAAAATAGCTCCGCCAAAGACAGGGTAAAAATCCTGTTTTTGCTTATTTATTAGCCAAATAAAAGTCAGGGGAAATAAGCCTTTTTCCATTGACTTTTTGGCTTTTTTATCGTAATATTGGGGCGTGTAAATACATTAATAACTAAATAAAAAAAGTGATGGAAAAAAATGAGAAATATCCTTTAGATGTCTTTTTCAAGAAGATGGAAAGAATCGGCCTAGCCTTGAGTTATGGCGATGTTCGCGAAAAGACCGGCTATTCAGAGATATTGCCCGGAGACGTTAATTTGCAGACCAGATTTTCCAGGAATGTCCCACTGAATATTCCGATTGTTAGTTCTCCGATGGATACCGTTACCGAGTTTGAAATGGCGATTGAAATGGCTAAGCTCGGCGGTTTAGGAATTATCCACAAAGCGCTCACCCCTTTCGATCAGGCTATGGAAATAGCCCGCGTTAAGCATCACCTCAACGCTTTTATCCAGGCGCCGGTTTGCGTTTTTGCTGATGATACAGTGGAAGCAGTGATGAAAATGAAGGCGGAAAAATTATATAAATTTTTCAGCTTTCCGGTCTTGGATCGCGCGAGCGGCCAGGTTATCGGCATTGTTTCTAGTAGCGATTTTGATTTTTGCTCCAATGTTCAGGACGAGATTTCTTTAATCATGTCCAAGAATATTGAGAAATTCAGTGTTGTCAGTAACAAAAAAGTCAGCGTCTCGGCGGCTTACGAAAAAATGATGTCCAATGGTAAAAAAATCTTGCCGGTTTTTGATAAGCTTGGAGCTTTTCGGGGCATCTATACTTTGTCAGACGTCAAGAGAATTATGAACGGTGATTTTAAGGACTATAATCTTGATTCTTCCGGCAATTTGCGGGTTGGCGCCGCCGTTGGTGTGGGCGCTGATTTGGAAGAAAGATTGAGGCAAATAAGCCGTGAAAAGGTTGATGTTCTAGTAATAGATTCCGCGCATGGCGACTCTAAGTCGGTTTTTGAAGTAGTAAAGTTCTGTAAAAAAAATTATCCCGAAATCGATGTCGTAGCCGGAAATATTTCGGAAGGCGATGCGGCTAAGCGCTTAGTTCAACTGGGCGTTGATGGTCTAAGAGTTGGCCAAGGGCCAGGCTCTATTTGCACCACTAGAATTGTGGCCGGTATCGGCTGTCCACAGGTGACAGCTATTTACAACTGCGCTCGCGCTGTCAGGGGTTCTGACGTGCCGGTTTGCGGTGATGGCGGAATAGAATATTCCGGCGACGTTACGATTGCCTTGGCGGCCGGTGCCGCTAACGTGATGCTGGGCAAAGTTTTAGCCGGCACCAAGGAAGCACCGGGAATGTCTTTTGTGGAGCACGGGGTTACTAAGAAGTTTTATCGCGGCATGGGCTCTTTAGGGGCAATGATGGCTAATAAAGCTTCTCGAGAAAGATATGGCCAAGGAGATGCTCAAATTTCCAAGCTGGTTCCCGAGGGCGTGGACGGATCGGTTGAATACAAGGGCGAGGTCGCTGACATCGTTTTTCAGTTCCTAGGCGGATTAAAATCCGGCTTTGGTTATGTGGGGGCAAAAGATTTGCCTACTCTGCACAAAACGGCCGAGTTCTACAGAATCACCGGCTCTGGTTTACGGGAATCGCACCCCCATGGCCTGAGCGGCTTCAAGAGTGCACCAAATTATTGATTAACATTAAAAAAGAAAGGATTCAAAATGAAAAAAAGTTCTTCGCAAAATCCGCTGAAAAATAAGATAGTGGATTTCTTGCAGGGATTTTCCACCATTTCAGTCACCTGTAATCAATGGGGTGACACTGGAAAGGGGAAATTCGTTGATCTGTTCGCCGAGTGGGCGGACATCATCGCCCGCGGAACGGGGGGCGATAACTGTGGGCACTCGATTGAGGCCGATGGAAAAAAGTTTGTTTTCCATATTATTCCCTCTGGCATCCTACGCGATGGCCAAGGAAAAATAAACATTATTGGTAACGGTACGGTGGTTAATCCCCGCACGGTAATCAATGAATTGGCGCTTCTGGCTGAACAAGGGTGCACTTACAGCAATCTAATGCTGGCTTATAACGCGAAATTAATTCTGCCCACGCAAATTGTGATGGATAGAATTAAAGAGCGTTCGGCTGGGGTTGGAAAAATTGGCACTACTGGCCGAGGCATTGGCCCGACCTATACCGATCATTATAGCCGTAAAGGCTTGGTGATTAACGATCTTCTTAACCCCGAAATCTTTCGTCAAAAGTTTAAAGCACATCTTGACGAGAAGAAAATGATCCTTAAAAACTACGACTACAAGGCCCTGAAAACCATTATGCATCACAAAGACCTAGAAAGCGGATTCTATTGGGATGACGAAGAAATTTTTGCCGAAGAAAACGTGGTGGAACGCTATTTGCAATATGGCGAAATTCTTCGCCCCCTGATTAAAGACACTGATGCTTTTATCCGTAACGCCAAAGAAAGAGGTTTGAAAATTCTTCTCGAAGGAGCTCAAGGAACTCTACTTAGTATTGATCACGGAACGACGCCTTTTGTGACTTCTTCCGACTGTTCAGTCGGCGGTTTGGCACGCGGGGCTGGTCTCAAGGAAAGCGACGTTGGTTTATCTTTTGGTATCGTGAAAGGATTGTACATGACGAGAGTCGGCGAGGGACCTTTCCCCACGGAATTTGGCGGAGACCTGTCAGCTGAATGGTGTGGCAATGGTCTGAACAATGAAGAAACCGAGAGGGAAAATCACAGCGCTAGTGATATCAATCGTTCCGAGCCTTTTTCTCGGGGTATTGCTTTGAGAATATTGGGCAAAGAATACGGAGCGACCACCGGAAGGCCGCGCCGCACTGGTTGGCTGGATTTGCCGCTTCTCAGGCATGCCTTGCAATTCGGTGGCGAAGAAATGATTTTCACTAAATTGGATGTTCTTGATACTTGCGAAACCATCCAAGTTTGCACTGAGTATGAGTATCAGGGGCCAGATTATTATTTCGGTGACCATCTTTACCAGGCGGGCGATCATTTAGGCATCGCTATTCCAGATAGTAACTTCTTAAAGTATTGTGCGCCAATTTATCAAGAGTTTAAGGGTTGGAAGACTTCAATCAGGGGGATCAGGAGCTATCAAAGTTTGCCCGATGAGTTGCTAGAAATCTTGGACTTCGTAATCAGCCAAGTACCTGGAAATCTTAATATCATTTCGGTCGGTCCAGGCCGGGAGGAAACAATATTTCTTTAAATAATAAAGAAATTCTATTTTTTAAAAACCGTTAACTAATTAGCGGTTTTTTTATTTGTGTCCGCTAAAAAAGCGAAGTTTCGGCAAACTTCGCTTTTATTTAATGTGAATTTCTTCTCTATTTTCTCGTGCTTTTTTCACAGAGCTCCACGACGACGTGGCGGAGCAGGGCGATTTCAGCACTGTTTGCCGGCCGGAAGCGTTCGTAAGCGGCAAAGTAGCCGCTAATAGTGAAGGCGCCGCCGCTGTCCTTGCTGAAATAGCCGCCGATTTCGTTTTGGTCGGCACCGAAAGCCAGGGCATTGTTTTGTTCTTCGGCGCCACCGCTGGGATTAGGCCAATAGGCGATAAAAGTGCGGTAGCCTTTGTAGTGCTTGAGGATTATTAATCTCTGCCCGGTTTGCGGGCAGAAAAATTCGGTGGTTTTTTTGTGGTGGCTGACGATAAATTCTAGGGAATCAACCGTTATTTTTTGGTTGTTTTTGGCCATTCCCTTGAAGTCTGGCCAGGAAATTTCCACCCACCTAGTTAGCGAACAATTATCGGCATAACTTTGGGCTTTGGCGAAGCTGCCGATAAAAATAAGGATTAAAATGATGATTATTTTTTTCATGGTAAATATTATTAAGTTGTTAAAATGCGATTTAAATTAGCTGGCGCTAACTGTTGATTTTATAATTATTTCAAATTTATGTCAAACACGGGACGCTGGCGGATTTTTGTGATAAAATCTTAGTATATGAGGGATGATTAAATTAATTCTGAGTAAAGATATTTAAAATATTAGCTAATGTAATAGTAAATTTGGAAGTTTTTGGGGATAATTCTCGTGTATGAATAAATTACACGAGAAATCGCCTTGCTGCCAGGCGAAAATACATAAAATTGGCGGAAGAAGAAAACGGTGCTCGAAATGCGGAAAAAGCTGGACGAGCTGGAAAAAGAAACGAGGTAGAAAGGCTAGGCGACCAGACAAAAAACTAGTTGTAGATATCCTAGTAAATGGTGAAAAGGCGTCATGCGTAGCTCGCCATAAAAACGGTGTGAGCCAGCAAACGATTAGTCAAAGACTAAAGAAAGCAATGCCGCTTTGCAGGCGAACAATCCCATATCCGGGTGGCTGGTTAATTGGGATAGCAGATGCCATCTGGTTTTCTTTCCAGAAGAAACGCTGGACACTGTATATTATTTCAATTCGGTCGGTAACTGGCGGTGAAGCTCATTATTTAGAGCCAATCCTTTTGCCCGGCAGAGAGACAGGAACGGGCTGGAAAGAGCTAATTAATAGTATCCCCCCAGAGATAGACAAGCGCATAATAGCCCTTGTCTCGGACGGTTTTAGAGGTTTGCAGCAAATTGCCAAAGAACGTCGCTGGGTGCACCAGCTATGCCATTTTCACCTTTTGCAGCAACTACAGATCCAGTTGGGTTCCTGGAAAAAATTACCAGACCAACCAATTCGGAAAGAAATATATCGAGCGGTCTGCCAGCTGCTTGCAACTATCGAAAATGAACCGGAATATTATTCAAAACTGTATGAACTAATTAATCAACCAAAATGTCCTAGACGGTATTATATGGTTTGCAATGAAATGTTGCGACGGATTAGGAATTTTAGAGCTTACATTGACCACCGAGAATTACATCTACCGCACACCACCGGTTGTCTAGAATCGACCAACAATATTATTCGAGACCGTTGCAAATATTTACGTACTCCTGAATCCTTGAAACTAAGAGCAACAGCCCTGCTTAGGGCCAGACAAACTGTCCGGTGTAACCACAAAAATTAATAAATTTTACTCAGAATTAATTTAATCATCCCGTATATGAAAAACCTCGATGAAATAATTTTAGCCCGCCGCACGGTGCGCGAGTTCAACTCAGAAATTCCCAGCGAAGATCAGGTTAAGCAGGTTTTGCAGGCCGGCTTGTTTGCGCCTTATGCCGCCCTGGCGCTTTCTGGAAAGGATAAGTTTCGCCAATTTGTCGTGGTCGAGGGGCAAAGCGCCACTAGTGCGGAAATCAAAAAAATAGTCAAAAATCACACGGCCAAATTGGTTAAATTTGTGCCGCTGTACAATTTATTTGCGCACCACAAAATCAGCCCGGCTTTTCAGAAACGTTTATCTTCGGATCTTCTCGGCGAGGCGCCATTTTTTGTGTTTGTGATTGAGCCCAAAGGTTTTCCACCGGCGGCCGCGCAATCAATTTCGCATTGTTTGGAAAATATGTGGCTCAAGGCGACGGAGCT
>CAIMEI010000090.1 GCA_903839955.1 Candidatus Falkowiibacteriota bacterium
ATAAATCTTAACGAAAAACAGGTCAATTCTTTGGTGGCAGTATTAGGTCTTAGAAAAGACCTAGTCTTAGATGCGCTTAAGAAAACCGAAATTGAAGAAATCGCAGAAACTTGCGAAGCGAACAACTTTGAAGAGAGCCTCCGCGCCCATTTTGATGCCGAAACTAGGTTTGAAGAAAAGGCCGCTTTGCGTCGCGCCTTAATGCTTTCTCGCAAAATGGAGGAGGTAATTGAAATCTGCGACATGTTTATGGACATTGTCCATCTGGATGTTTACGGCGATGAAGTTGATTTGATGATCAGAAGAGCCGCGGAAATTTCATTTAATTTAGAAGAACAGTCAGCCTCTCCATGTAAATGAGGGGCTTTTTTATTGCGCCCCTCCTTGTTTTTCGCTTATATTTATGTTATTATCGCTAAGGTAAAGAATTCGCTAATTTTTATTATTATGTCTTACACCCCAATCAAAAGTCTGCACCGCGAAGCCGCGTCTTTCTTGAATAAAGAGGTCGTTGTCGCTGGCTGGGTGCGCACCGTTCGATCTTCCGGAGAGATTGCTTTCCTGGAGCTTAATGACGGCTCCTTCTTCAAAGGTTTGCAGGTCGTTTTTGGTAATAATCTCCCGAATTTTGCCGAGCTGGAAAATATTAATATTAGCTCTTCTTTGGAAGTTTCCGGCACCTTGGTGGAATCGCCGGCCAAGGGCCAGCCCTTTGAACTCAAAGCCGCCAAAATCACCGTGCTGGGCGCTTCTGATGCTGATTACCCTTTGCAAAAGAAAGGGCATAGCTTTGAATTTTTGCGCACCATCGCCCACCTGCGCGGCCGCAGTAATACCTTCGCCGCCGTTTTTCGCTTGCGCTCGGCGGTTAGTTTTGCCATCCACAAATTTTTTCAAGAAGAAGGTTTTAGTTATATTCAAACGCCAGTTATTTCCACCAGCGACGCCGAAGGGGCGGGAGAAGTTTTTGGTTTGACAATGTTTGACTTGGAAAAAGAAATTCCCAAAGACGAACAGGGCAAAATTGATTATTCCCAAGATTTCTTCGGCAAGAAAACCGGCCTCACGGTCAGCGGCCAATTGGAGGCAGAGACCTTGATTAACGGCTTGAACGCGGTCTACACTTTCGGCCCCGCTTTTCGAGCCGAGAACTCCAACACCACCCGCCATGCCTGTGAATTCTGGATGCTGGAGCCGGAAATGGCATTTGCTGAATTGTGCGACGACATGGACTTGGCCGAAAAGCTGATCAAGTATTTGATTAAATATATTTTGGCCGAATTGCCGGAAGAGATGGAGTTTTTCAATAAATTTATTGATACTGGCCTCATTGAGCGCTTGAACAATGTTTTAAACGCTGATTTTGTTCGTTTGACCTACACTGAGGCGGTAGAAAAATTAATTGCGAGCGGTGAAAAATTCGTTTATCCGGTTTCCTGGGGCATTGATTTGCAAACCGAGCACGAACGCTATCTGACCGAAAAAATCTTTGGCAAGCCAGTTTTTCTTACCGATTATCCCAAGGAAATCAAGGCTTTCTATATGCGCCAAAACGACGATGGCAAAACTGTCGCCGCGATGGACTTGCTCGTTCCGGGTATTGGTGAAATCATTGGCGGCAGTCAAAGAGAAGAGCGCCATGAACTTCTGGAAGCGCGCATCAAAGAGCTCGGACTTTCGGTGGAAGATTATTGGTGGTATTTGGATCTGCGCAAATACGGCTCGGTCAAACATGCCGGGTTCGGCCTCGGTTTTGAGCGGGTGATTATGTATTTTTCCGGCATGGCCAATATCCGTGACGTCATTCCGTTTCCGCGCACGCCGAAAAATGCGGAGTTTTAGACGCTAAACAATTTAGAGAAATGAAAAGGGCTTACACTGTTTTAAGGTGTAAGCCCTTTAGGTTATTCAAAGACTCTATCTATGAATTTCAGGTACTTTTCGTCGCAATCTTTTTCGTTGATCATCATTTCCAGAAACGCTCTGGATAAATAGCTGAATACTTCATCGGCGGGCATGGGGTCTACCGCAAGAGCCAGCATTTTTTCGGGGTCCATCTGGCCCTTGAGCCCTACCTTGAAGGCAAGAAAGAGAAATTTTTCAAACCAATCGAAGATCTCGCTTAGTTTTTCTTTATCTTCAGAGCCGTGATCCACAATGCCAATTTCATTGGCCACCCCGAAAACTAACTTTATCCCTGAACTTTCCAGATTCTGCGGAGTAATCGTTTCGTTCAAGTCGAACTTGGTTGCCAGGACTGCTTTAGTGATTCTTTTGACCATTATTATTTTATCCAGATAAGCTTCCAGATAAACGGTTTTTTCCGTTCTTTCAATTTTGAATTTTTCCATCGTAACTATTTTTTATTTTTGAAAGTATGTATTTTGTTTTTAAGTGATAATCTTCTTTTTTAAATAATCTCCCTTCGGCGGCAGAAATCAGGGCGCTGCCAGCAGAAAAATATCTAAATATTTCCCCGGTGCTTTCTGGATATTCGGTGTCAAAAAAGATTTTTTCCGGCGGTGCGAAGCCGTCCAGCCCTTTGATGAAAAATAATTTCAAAGCTATTTCGTACCAGTCAAGAATATTTTTCACTTCTTGCTGTTTGACGGAGCGATGATCCTTCAAACCAATGTAGCCGCCAGGAATCTCGTTTGATAGATGATAATCGCGCGCTTTCACCTTTATGGGGTTAGGGTAAATAGCCAAAGAAAAACGCGTGACGACCAGCGTGTTCATTACGTCTTGGACCAGTTCTTTTCTTTTGGGGATAATATTCAGGTATACCAGCCCGGGAAGGGTGATGATGATTTTTTTATTCATTTTTTAAGGTATTAAGTTTGTAGAACTATATTAAATAATTAACGCTTTTTTGTCAAGTTGGAGACTCTTATTGACAAACGCAACCAAGTTGCGTTATAGTGTTTTTACCAATAATTATGAGCTTAAACGAATTACTAATTAAAGTAAAAAACCGCGGTGGACGAATTACCAAGACCAGAATTGCCATTCTGGATTGTTTGCTTAGCGCCAAAAAACCCCTCTCTTCCACCGAATTAATTACTTGCTTGAAGGCGAAAAAAATCAGCGTGAACCGCACCACTGTTTATCGGGAACTGGCTTATCTGACGGAGAATGCTTTGGCCAGGGAAGTGCATCTGCTAGGTAAGGCGGTTTTGTATGAACTATCCGTTGAACATTGTCATCATCTCATTTGTCTCAAGTGCCACCAAATTAAAACCCTGCCCCTGGAGCGCGATTTGTGCCAGCAAGAAGCCTTAGTCGGCCAGGATTCCGGTTTTCAGGTTTTGGACCACTCCTTGGACTTCTATGGCCTCTGCGCGCATTGCCAGCAAATAACTATATGACCAAAGTTTTATTAGACGCCCTCCTTGATTCCGCCAAAATGATTCCACTTCTCCTGGTGGTCTATATTGGCATTGAATTTTTGGAATATCGCTTCGGCAACAAAATCGGCAAGGCGATGCAAAAAGCCGGTTCAGCTGGACCGCTGATTGGCGCGACCGCCGGTTCTTTGCCGCAATGTGGTTTTTCAGTGATTAGCACGGCGCTCTACACCCAGCGCCTGGTGACCATCGGCACCTTGCTCGCCGTTTACCTGGCGACCTCCGACGAGGCCATCCCGGTGATTTTGTCTCAACCGAACAAAATTGCTCTTCTTTGGCCGCTTATTCTCACCAAGGTAATCATCGCCATTATCGCCGGTTACAGTATTGATTTGGTTTTTCGCCGCAAAAATCGGGCTATTCTACAGCATATTGATTCCTACGAACATGGGCACGACGATCCGCATCATCATCATGAAGAAATCGCCAATGAGCTGGCCTGTTGCGGCCATCACGCTTGTCCGGAAACTAAAAAGTTTCCCCTCAAGGAGGTGGTTTTGCACCCGATTATTCATACCATCAAAATTTTCTTTTTTATTTTCGGCGTTTCCTTTTTGGTGAATTTTATTTTTTTCCAGTGGGGCGGGGAAATATTTTTGGGCAATAGTTTTTTCCAGCCGGTTTTCGCCGCGCTGGTCGGCCTAATTCCCAATTGTGCCGCCTCAGTCGCCATTACCGAATTATATTTGAAAGGGGCGATTAGCTACGGCTCGGTGATTGCCGGCTTGTGCGCCAGCGGCGGCCTGGGCCTCCTAGTGCTATTCAAAGAAGAAAAAAACCGCCGCGAAGTCTGGCGCATTATTATTTTATTATTTTCCCTCAGTGTTTTGGCGGGTCTAATTATTCAAGCCTTCGGCTACTAACTTTAATCATATGAAAATTGAAAGCGTCGAATTCATCAAGGGGGTGGTGGGCGAAGACAAAATCATGCACAACGGCTTGGCGCAAGTAGCCTTTATTGGCCGCTCCAATGTCGGCAAATCCAGTACCATCAACGTTTTGACCGGTAAAAAGGGCATTGCCAAAGTTTCCTGTTCGCCGGGCCGCACCCAGCAAGCCAATTTCTTTTTGATTAACAATAAATTTTATCTGGTAGATTTGCCCGGTTATGGTTTCGCCAAAGCGCCCAAAGAAGTGCGCCAGAAAATTCACGATTTGGTGAACTGGTATTTTTTTCTTTCCGGCGGTGAACAAAAAAAGATTGTTTTGATTATTGACGCCAAAATCGGACCAACCAAGGATGACCTGGAAATGCTCATGGCCCTGGAGGACGCCAAAAAAGAGCTGGTGGTGATTGCAAATAAAATTGATAAGGTCAAAAAATCCGAATACCAAAAACAGTTCAAGAAGATTCAGGAATTAATTGGCGACCATCTAATTATTCCGTTTTCGGCCGAAAAGAAGCTGGGAATTAAAGAATTGCTGGCAGCAATTGAATGAAATATATTTCATTCAATCCGGTATATAAAAAGCCCCTATTCTCAGGGGCTTTTCGATAAGTATCTATTTGATACTGGCGCGCGGGTGCCGGCCAGTCAGCTTTTTGGTGAGTAGTTGCAGACACCAGCCCAGCCCCATAAAGATTACCAGATAGAGCAGCATGGCCAGGCAGGGACGGACATATTTGAAAAGAAAATCGTAGCGATACATAATCGGCCAGTGAAGCAGGTAAATTTCGTAGGAGAAGAAGCCGATCCAGTAGAGCGTGGGGAAGCTAATTCTTTTAAAAGAGAAAACGGCAATCAAAGAAAGAACGGTGATGGTGCTGATCATCTCCTCCGTCTTCAACCCGATATCGCCGTGTGAAGCGAAATAGACCGCCAAGACACTGCCGACAATCACCACTAGCCAGCGCAAGGGCCATTTTTTCGGCTCCTGAAGTTTGGTAAAAAAATTAGCGACAGCTGGCTTGGCGAAAAAATAAGCGAAAATCATGCCCAAGGGGAAGGCGACCAGGTGGACTTTGTAGAGGTAGGAGACGTTATTGAAAAAAGGCGGCGCAAAGACAACGGCGAAGAAGGAAAGCGCATAAATCCCCAAGGCAGAAAGCCAGGGTCTTTTCTTGGAAAATAGCAGAGGGAAAATTAAGTAGTAGAAGAGGATTAAGGTAAAATACCAAAGCGGTGAATTGATATCTTCATAGAGATTGGCATGCAGGAATAAGCCGCCGCCAGAGCGCAATAAATAGTCCCAGGGATAGGTTTTGTGAAGGAGGAAAAAATCCAAGAGAGCCAAAACTAAGAGCGTTGCCCACATCGGAATATAGAGCTTTCCCAGGCGGCGCGGGCATTCTTTAATCGCTGAACCAGTTGATTTGCAGGTGCTGACGGTTAGTCCGTAGCCCGACAAGAAGAGGAACAAATTAACGCCGACGCCGGCGGCGATGCACAGCGGCCAAAGAAACTGGTGGTCGATAGTGAGATAATAAGTGACATGGCTAAAAACCACTAGCAGGATGGCAATCGCTTTTAATTCTTGAGTGACGGCCGGGCTTAAGCCGCCGCTATCTTTGCGCCGCCGGGCGCTGATCAGAATGGCGAAAGCTAGGATGATGCAGAAAATGACAGTCGCAAAGACTGGATTATTTATTAAGATGGTCATAAATTAAAGCGGTAAATAATTTATAGCCTTCCGCGGAAGGATGAAAATGATCGGCGGCGTAATGGCTGCCGGGTTTTTTAAATATTTCTCGGGTTTCAGTGGTGATATCAACATATTCCAGCTTATTTTCTTTAGCTAATTCTTTGATGACTTTGTTGAATTCATTGGTCCGGACCATGAAGTAATTCTGGTAAGGGTAGGGCATGAGGTTGCTATCGCCGATGAAGGGCAGGCTGATTAAGTAAATTTTGGCTTGAGTACCGGCTTTGAGAGTATCAATAATCGTTTGGTAATGCGCTTTAAATTGCGCCGGCGTAGCGCGATCGTGCATGTCATTAATGCCGATTAGAATTGTGACAATACTTGGCTTGGCAACCACCGCTTCGTTCAAGTAGTGGTCAATGAGGTCGGTAGTTTTGTAGCCCGGATAGGCGAGTGGCAGGAGGGCCATTTTTTTGTTTTGGCCGGCCAGATTTTTGGCGATGAGATAGGGATAAGAATCTTCGTAATTGTTGGTGCCGACGCCATAGGTCAAGCTGTCGCCCAGGGCAACGTAGGTTTCGGCCTGGCCGTCGATTTGTTCGTTGAATTTATACATAGCTTGAACTTCCGGGTAGGACAAATTGGCTTGGCCCATCCGGAAATAAATGGAATTATAAGCTAGCACCAAATAGGCCAAAATGATCGCGAGCAAAATAAGAGGAATGACAAAAAGCTTGTGTTTCATAATTAGAAATTAAATCTTTCCCAGTGGAGCTGTTTTTTGCTGGCCCCAGCTTGCCGTAATTCTTTATTCAAAGCCGTGCTCATTGCTGGCGGCCCGCAGAAATAAATTTCCCGTTCTCGCCAATCGGGCACTAAGCTCTTGATTTTTTCCAGCTTCACGCGGCCGGCAAAAATATTTTGCTCCGCCTGGTCGCTGGTTTGTTCGCTATAAAAACGGTAGTAAGAAAAATTAGCGGTGCTCGCTAGCTCGGACATTTCGGCGCCAAAAACCTCTTCGGCCGGATTTTTCAAGGCCGAGAAAATTCGCACATCTTTTTTTTGCTTCGCCAACTCTTCCGCCAAAGAACAGATTGGCGTGATGCCGATACCGCCGGAAATTAAAAGATATTTGTTTTTTTTCGGACGGGCAGTGAAGACGCCGAGCGGCCCTTCAATAAAAACCGTGGTACCAATTTTAAGTTTATCTGGCAATTTTTCTGTAAAATTACCTAGTTTTTTGATGCTGATGCGGATTTCATTATCTTTCAGACAGCGGGAAAAGGAGAAGGGATGGGCCTCAAACCACAAGCCTTTTTGCAGAAAGCGGAAGATGCCGAATTGCCCGCCGACAAGGGAAAATTTTTCCAAGTGGCGACCGGTGATAAAAATTGAATAGATGCTGTCCGACTCGGGAACAATTCGGGACACTTGGAAGCGAAAACGGCGCAAATTGTTTAGCGGCTTCAAGAAGCGGGCGTAGCCATAAAGCACCCAGAAAAAAATAAATAGAGCATACCAATAAATCAAGAAAGCGTTCTGGCTGAAGTCGCCGCCCAGTTCCACTTGGTGGCCGAAAGCCGCAAAAATTGCCAGGTAAACAAAGAGGTGAATGAAATACCAAATCTCATAGCGCCAGCGGCGGCCGATGACGCGAGAAGAAACCAGGATGATAAAAATCAATAAGCCCGTCGCCAAAACGGCGCCCGTTAAAGCCTCGGAAACAAAAACAAAATTATACAGCTGTTTGGACCAGCTAAGGCTGTTGTTCAGCGCGTAGCCAAAAGCTAATAAAATCGGGTGCGCCAAAAGAAACAAGGCGGCGGAAATGCCGAGGTTGCGGTGCCAGCGGGCCAGCTTATCATGTCCCAGGGCACCTTCAATGATTTTGAGGCGGCTGATGAGGATTAATTGGATTAATAGCAAATAAGCTAGTAATAAACCGCAGATTCTCCCCAGGGAGACGAGGCCGTCGGCGACCGTGCTGGCCGGACCGATAGGGGAATTGTGGTACCAAAAAGTGATAATCGCCAACAAATTACCGACAAAAAACAGTTTTATCAGCCAAAGATATTTTTTATTCATAGTTTAGGATTAATTTCGGTCAGCTACATTATAACATACGGTTAATTGTGAGGGAATGCTTTCCGTGCTAAAATTTTAACATAAATTATATGGCAAAAAATCAAAAAATAGTGGTCGTGAATGACAAGATGCAAAAAAATTACCGTTATGTTCTGAGCGCGCCGGTCGGTCGGAATTTTGCTCCCGAGTTCAAACCCGAATTAACACCGGCCGAAATGCTCGCCTTGGGTGTGTTTGGCGGCCGCTATCTGCGTGATTACACCAAAGAATTTCCGGCCAGCTGGTTCAAGAAGGCCAAGTTCGCCGCCGATAAAGCGGAAGCACGGCTTAATTATTTTGGTATCAAGGCCAGTCTGCCGCTCGCTTATTGGCAAAAGAAGGGTTGGATCAACGAGAATGATCCGCGCGGCTGGTTCCAGTGGTATTGCCGTTATTATCAAGGCCGTCGTCTTGGAGCAGAGGATGAACGGCAAATACGGCGCTGGAAAGCGATGAAACGGCACGTCATCGCCATCAAAAATAATTGCCGGCGCGGTGATGCTTCCTGTCGGCCGCGCCAACGGCAAGCCGTCTTGCATTGGGCCTATGACAGCCGCCATTTCTAAAAATAAAAAACCGTCTTTTTGAAAAAGGCGGTTTTAAAAATCTTCTCGATCCAGTGTTTTTAGGCATAGGTCGCGTCGGAAGGAAAAAGCTGGGCTAATTCCAATCTTTTTTCAAACTCGGTTTTTCCCCGGGGAATAACAATTTTGTAGCCCTGGCGGAGCTCAAAGGTTTTTCCTTTCCTTGGCAGGCGGCTATTGAACAAAAAAGACAGGAGGTAGGAATATAAATCCACCTTTTCTCGCAGGCGAGCTTCTTTTTGCCTTTGCTTCTGGGAAGGTCGAGGATTTTCGTAGCTGGCATCTAGTTTCTCGATGCACTGGTGAAGAATGGTGCAGGTCTTCTTCTCGATTTCCGTCATAAAATCGATGAATTCTTCAGTTTTTTCCTGAAGAATTGGCGAGTCCTGGTAGTCTTCTACTGCCAGCAACTCTTCAAAAAAGGTGCCCCTAAAGAGCAAAGAAATTTCTTGTTCGGTGTCGGCCATGATTGATATTTTTAATTGTTAAATAATATTTATCTCACGGCTGAATAATAGGTTTTTTATTAGTTTTTGTCAAGGCCAACAATTTGGCGCCCAAAAAAGAGGCCAGCGACTTTTGTTTATCTTTCTGTTATAATTTATTTATCATTACCTAATTAATACTTTATGCAACTTTCTTTTCACGGCGCTTGCCGCGAAGTAACCGGTTCCTGCGCTTTTTTGGCGGGAGAAAATTTCCAGCTTTTGGTGGACTGCGGTTTTTTTCAGGGCGATCATTTGGCGCAAGACCGCAATCGCGATCCTTTTCCGTTCAAGCCGGCGGAGATCGATTTTATTTTGCTCACCCACGCCCACTTGGACCACTGCGGCCGCTTGCCGAAATTATTTCGTGAAGGTTTTCGGGGAAAAATTTTCGCCACGCCGCCAACCAAGGATCTGACAGAAATCATCCTCTTGGACACTTTGAAAATTATTACCGAGGAAGCGGAACTGGAAGATGTGCCGCCGATTTACGAACTGGCCGATGTGACTGGTATTATGGGGCTTTTTGAAACCGTGAAATACCACGAAATTTTTCAAATCAATCCTGATTTATCCTGTGTCGCTTATGACACCGGTCATATTCTTGGTTCAGCTTCTTTCAAGCTGGTTGTCCAAGATGGCGGGAAAGAAAAATCTATTATTTTTTCCGGCGAC
>CAIMEI010000091.1 GCA_903839955.1 Candidatus Falkowiibacteriota bacterium
AAAAATGAATCTTGGCTAAATAACTTTGACCAGCGTTTCGTTGATTTCTTCACCGAACACATCGGCTTGGATTTTGCCAAGGTGGAAGATTTCTTTACAGTTTATGTAAGCTCCAAAATTGAAAATCCCGCCCAGGAAATAAGCCGTCGCACTATCATAACCAGACAGCTTAACGAATTAGAAAAAATCGAAATTCACCAGATTGGCGGAGATGATAAAATCATAGAAATCTCCACCTCTCATTCTGCGCCTTGCTTCACTTTCAAAGTCGGGATTGCCACGGAAACCATCATCAAAGGGGAGGCCAAGACCATGAAAGGCTTCATCGCTGAAGTCTTATATTGCGACCAAATGAAAAAATTCAGCCCGGTAAGTTATCCGAGCCTGGAAAATTGGCAAAAAGCCAAGATGGTAAAAATAACATTTGGCGATGACGACCTAATCGGCGTCATGGAAAAACTTTAAGCCTTGCTAAATAGCAAGCAGAAAAGCCGTTGAATTAATTTCAGCGGCTTTTTAACTGGTAAAAACCATAACGTTGACAAAAATAAACAGTTGTGCTAAATTCTAATTGTTTTAAAAACTGAATAAAATGGCAAATGCAAAAAGACAAACGAGCCTTAGCCTCCAAGAAGTGCTGAGCTTATTAAAAGGAAATATCAGAAACGGTCATTACCCACGCTGTTTACTGATTAATGAACTGGGAACAATTGTTTCCACCGGCGGGCAAGATGAAGAAAACCAGGGTCGAGACTTCTTAGTTTCCTTGCTGTCCGCAGAAGTATCGACGGACCGTGCTGTCGCTTATTCCTATTTGGCAATCAACAAGGAATGGGCTTCGGAAAATCAGGAAATTTTGGATAAATTCCGTGAAGAGCCAAGGAATGTGGACATGATGGATAATATTGATAAATCTATCGCTAAATTCCTAGCCTGAGCCAAAAACCTTGATTTTGGGCGAGAAAATAAAATAGGCGAATTCGCAGACTAGCGATTAGCCTATTTTTTATTTGTCCTTGACGAAAATAAATAGTCGTGATAATGTTTTCCCATCAAGAACGCTCCTTAAAAACCAGCTTAATTCGATTAATTATCGAGTTCACCGCTCTCTTGGCGACCTCGACAATTAATCGAATTAACAAACAAAAAAATAGCATGGAAACTAAAAAAATAATAATCCAAAATTCTCAAGGAGAAAATTTGGACGTAGTGATTTCCGGCGATCAAAAAAAGCCGGCGCTGGTTTTGGTCCACGATTTGGGCTTGAACAAAAACAAAGAAATCAACCTCTTTGTGGGCGTCAACGATGCCCTGAAGTATTATTTCACCATTATCCGCTTCGATTTTTCCGGTTACGGACTAAGCGAAGGGAAACAAGAAGATTCTTGCCTGAGCAAGATGACTGACGATTTGCGCGCAGTAGTTGAGTATGCCAAAAATGGCTATCAACGCGTCTCTGTTATTGCTCATGGTCTGGGAACATTAGTGGTGAGCAATTTGCTATCCAGGGAAATTGAAAGAGTTGCGTTTACTTCCCCTCCGGAAAATAAGGCGGCTCTCCTGATTAAAAATCTTCAGGAGCGCATCCAGAAAAACGGCGGCGAAGTCAATGAAAACGGCGTCAGCATTTACCCCCGCACAAGCGGTGAAGTACAGAGGATCGGTCCAAAATTCTGGCAAGATCTTCGTGATTTCGACCCAGTAAGACAAACCAAGAAACTGTCCCTGCATTCATCGTTAGCGATTTTTGAAGCGCAAGACGATGAAATAACCAGTGAACAAGACTGGAAAGATCTATACCGCGGCTTGGGAATAATTTGCTCCTCTCTTCCCGGCGATCACAATTTCACCGACGGAAAAGATCGTAAAAAATTAATCGCCGACATCAAAACTTTTTTGGATAACTCCAAGAGGGTAATGATTACCTACCCAGCAAACAAAGAAGAAGACTTTGTCAGGGTGAAAAGGATTATTAAGGAGAACTCACGCCTCAGGGAACTGATGCCCTTCTCACATTTCGACTTGCTACACTTTCCTTTTTTCTATTGGCGACAATGCCTAACGGCAGACAACGCCAAGGAGAAAATAGAAGAAAGATTGATCAAAGAGTTTGGCGAGAACGAGGAGCTATGGCATTACGGCCAAAGCTTGGCGGAAGAAACCAAGTTTTTGATTGAACTGTCAAAAAAAGCAGGGATTCAGAATATCGGCAAGACGCCAGAGATGCTTGTCTTGTTGACGGAATATTTGGGAATTTAAATTGGAGGAATGGAAAGAACCCTGCATTACCTATTAACTCTCAAATAGGGGCGACGGGCACTCATAAAAACCTAAAGGCCGGAATTCGTTTCGGTCTTTTTTATTTTATTGGCCAATTTTAGCCAATTTACCAGCATAACCTTGACAAAAATAAGTTAGCGTGATATAATTAGCGGGAGTAGTTTTTGCCCCTTAAAAAGACAATTTCTGTTAAAAATTTGCTGGATTGCTTGAATCGCCTACCCTGGCGCTTGAAGCAATTCAGTATAAATTAAAAATAGAAATTAACATGAGAAAATTAGGAAAACCCGTTTATTTTATTTTGCTTAGCCAGACTTTCATCGATTACATGATTCCTTCGGAATCTCTCCGCTGGAGCATCAAAACTTTCAATTCCAAAACTCTATCTGCTTATTGCAAGAAAGGGTTTAAGAGCGACAACCAGCATGGCTTCGTCGTCACTGGTCTCAATATTGACTGGGATGAAAATATGCCGGCCGAAAAAATCTTAAGCGCGCCGCCGGAAAAAAATCCAATTGAAATGGTTTTCTGCGATAAAGCGCTTTATCTGCAGATTTTTAGGAACCTGCCGGGATGCTGCTTAATAGAAGCGGAGTATTACGGAAAAATAACCGTCATTGGGACTGGGGGCGAGTCGCCCATTAAAGGCCTTTACGCTTCAGCGATTAAAAAAGTGCTAAAAACCGACGAAGTCGCCAAAATAGAAAAATT
Source organism: Candidatus Falkowiibacteriota bacterium (assembly GCA_903839955.1). Classification (GTDB taxonomy): domain Bacteria; phylum Patescibacteriota; class Patescibacteriia; order Patescibacteriales; family UBA12465; genus CAINDR01. The sequence goes on from CAIMEI010000091.1 coordinate 2,992, forward strand.
GGCTTACTTGTTCAAGAAAATGGACCTAAAAAAAGAAAATCAAATCATTGATGACTTAATAATTAAAGTTAAAGAACACATTGAAAACACGAAAAATAATTAGTGATGAAAAAAGTATTTTTAGTTTATGGTCAAAAAGGCCAACAAAAAACTGACGCCTTGGCCGGTTTTCCGATACTACTAGAGGAACGCAATAAGGGGTCGCTATTTTTTGAAGTTGAGGCCACCGGAACTTGCCACGAGGCTCTAGACAAAACTTTAAACGCCATCCGAGATAACGGAAAAGATTACGTCAATATGATAGTTGTTTATTCAGGGGAAAATACCTATCTCCTGGAAGACAATCTTCCCTGCGGTAAAGTCAACTTTGATTTACTCAAAGAAAAACTATGCGAGGTAATTGGCGGCAACAACACTCTCCTAAAAAACGAATTAATGAGCCGAATGCTCATCGGCGCAATCACCGAAATAACCAGTGATTATTTTTAATAAATCGCGCCTTACACTACAAAAGAGTCGAAAAATTTCGGCTCTTTTCTATTTTTAGGGGCCAAATTGCCAAAGGCACCAAGAAGGCCTAGAATAGAAACATAATAATTCATAATTTATGCCGCAAAAAAGCGCTTGGGAAAAAGAATATCAGCAATCAATTTTGGTCACCGGCGACGACCGACCGCAAAACTTCCTGGTCCAATTCTTAAAGTATCTGAAAAAGGAGAAAAAACTGCCCATGGAAGATTTGGCAGTTCTTGATTTGGGCTGTGGAACGGGCCGTAATAGCAATTACTTGGCTCAGCGAGGAAATACCGTCTGCGGTCTGGACATCGCCGAGAACGCCCTGCAAACGGCCACAGCGCGGGCCAAAAAGCTTGGGCTGGAAGTGGAATACCGTAAGCAAAGCATCGGCCGCCCCCTGCTATTCGGCGAAGCGCATTTTGACCTGATCCTGGACATCACCACTTCCAATTCTCTCAAAAGCAGTGAACGCGAAGTTTATCTCAAAGAAGTGAGCCGCGTCCTCAAACCCGGCGGCTTCTTCATTCTGCGCGCCCTTTGCAAGGATGGCGACCAGAATGCCCAAAACCTCCTCAAATCCAGCCCGGGCGGTGAATTGGATACTTATTATCTTAAAGACCTGAAACTCACCGAGCGGGTTTTCAGCGAGAAGGATCTGAAAGATTTATACGGCCGCTACTTTGTTTTTGATAAGCTCGCCAAAGACGTCGGCTACCCGCAGATGAAGGGCGTGACCTACAAGCGCAAATACTGGCTAGCAATCTTGCGGAAAAAATAAATTTCACCAAAAACAAAACCCCGGCTTCTTGAAAGTCGGGGTTTTTGTGATCAGTAATTAGCTAGTTCAGCGGAAGTCACTTCGAGGATCGGCGTATGATATTTCTGCAGATCGGCCAAGTGTTGGATATGCACTTTCTTGCCGTTTTTAATGAGGTAAATATCATAGTTGTCCCAAGAGCGCAGGAGTGAACCGTCAGCATATTTCTTGACCCCCAGAACCGTCGGCGGTGAGCCAGTTGCTCCCGGCGGCTTGTTTTCCGTACCCGGGGGCTTTTTCTCGTTACTTGGCGGCTTGGCGGTGGCTGGAGATTTATTGGCCGTTCCTGGCGGCTTGATTGCCGCTCCGGGGGGCTTATTTTCACTGCTCGGGGATTTATTAGCTGTTCCCGGAGGCTTGTTTTCATTAGCCTTAGGGAGGGACGATATCACCGAGCTATCCACATTCACAATTGTCTGCCGATGTTTGCTAAGCTCCGAGGGGCCAGCTAAATGTTGGAGCTTGCCATCGGAGAATAAATAGACTCGCCAATCTGGGCCCCTAAGCAAAGTGCCATTGGCATATTTTTTTACTCCCAAAACAGCTTTCTTGGTGGCCGCCACTTTCCTTTTGGCAACTGTTACTTTTTTAACGGTACTGCTTGGAGGTTTATTTTCAATCGCCGGCTCAAAAGAAGCAATCGTCGCATCGGTCACTTTCAAAACCGGACCGCGATATTTCGCTAGGTCAGAGGTGTTAACAATGCGCTTCAATTTGCCGCCGACCGTGACATAGATTTGACCAGCGGGATTTTTGAGCAAGGTGCCGTCGGCATATTTTTTGACGCCCAGAACTTGTTTGGGAGCGGGATTGGTGATCGGCTCCGATAAGACTTCCGGCTTCACATTTTCCAGGGGCTTGGCGACCACTGTTTCACAGGATTGCAGGCGCGCCGCTTGCTGGCTATCAGAAAGCGTGCACCCGGCTGGACCCTGGCTGATGATGCCACGCGTTTGATTACTGTTCATACAGGCACCCCAATCGCCATAAGACACGGCGGAGCAATAAGTAACAATGTTCACAGTGTTGGCGCCGCCTCCTCCTCCACCACCTCCGTAACCGAAAGCAATTTTGGCACCCAAAAAAGAACCACTTCCCATCTTGCCTGAGAGGAAAATAGCCAAGCCGACAATAACTCCGATTAAGAGTTTTTTCTTCATAAACGACTAGAGCCAGGATAAAAATATTTTATCTCCTGGTTAAGTCAATTATACACCAAAACTTGGTAGAGGGACAAATTTTCGCCCCGATAAATTAGTTTTAAATTGGGGGCGGTCAAAAAAGGGTATTTTAAATAGTCGGCGGCGGCCGTTTGGTCCATCACTAAAATGTATTTGACCTTTTCACCGGCCAGCAATTTTACGGAATCTTCGGACTTTTTCTGTTCAGCCAAAACAATATCTTGCACGCGCAAATTACCGGCATCCCGGCTTTGGCTAAAAATTCCGCCGATTTCCATGTTGTCGCCCTGAACAATTTTATCCCCAAAAAAAGGCTTGGCCGGATTAGCAGTAATAATATTGCGGTTGAAATCCAGGGAAAAATACTGATGCCAGGGCAAAAACAGCACCTGATAGTCTCCCCGATCTTTTGCTAAAATATTTTGGGCCTGGTACCAAGAAGCCGGATACCAAACGGGCTGTATTTGGCGGGCAAAACCGCCAAACAAGGGATAGATGTAAATAATTGGCACGAGGAACAGCGCCAGCAACAAATACTCGGAAATTTTAAGAAATTTTTGGGAAAAATAATTGGCCGCGGACAAAAAGCCATAAGCACTAAAATAGGCATAAGCCAAAACTAAGAGGCCGCTGAATTTCTGGGTGTCGCGAAAACCCCGCCAAAAACCCAGGTGGGTAAAAAGCCAGGCATTGAAAATTTTAAACGGGCCATCTCCCAGGCCGCAAGACAGAATGAAAGCGAGGACGCCAAGGACCAAGAAAAAATAAGCCTCCTGGCGGCGCTCGCGAATCGCTCGCCAGACGCCCAAGAAAACCAGACTTAATAATATCAAACCGGTGCTTAGCCAAAGGACCGGCTGGCTTTGCGGCCAAAGAAAATAATGGGCCCAGACTTCCCTTTCGCCCCAAAAGCCATAGAGAGACAAAACTTTGCCCATGACCTGCCAGCCGCCGTTGCCTGCTGTTCTAAAAACCAGCTGGTTATTGGTGTTAAAAACATTAAGCAGCGCCCCCTGGCGATTGATGAAATAAGGCAGCAGCCAATAAGAACTGGCTAGAAAAAATAAAGCTCCCAGGCTAACCACGTATTTCCCGAACCTTAATATTTCTGCCCGGCCAATCTTTTTTTGCCAATAATTTTTGCCTAATTTAAAAAAGATCACCAAAAAATAAAGGCCGCTCGCCAAAATCGCCATCACCAAAAAATGCAGAGAAAAGACACCGATTAACAGCAGCCAAAAGAGCAAGTAAAGTAAATTTTGGCGGGAAACGGCGTGTGAAAATTTCAGGAGGTAAAAAATAAAGGCCGGCAGAAAGGCGTAGGCGCACAAATGGAGCCAGTGGCCGGCCAAAAATCTCTCATAAACAAAAGGGTTAAAAGAATAAAGCAGAGCGGCGAAATAATTAGCGCCGTATTTTTTGGGCACCGGTAAAAAACGAAGTGCCAGATAAAACAAGCCGAAAAATAAAGCGACGAGAATAATTTTTTCGATTACCCAGCCCGAGAGAAAGAGATTCAAGAATCTCAACAAATACATCAGCGGTAAAGTATTAGTGAATTGGCCGCCGGCCAGAAAAGAAGTGATGCGAGGAGAAAAAACCATGTCCAGGGTCAAGATGTAGCCGGGTAAAAGCATTTGCCAAAGAACAACTAGGCAAAATAGAGCGGAAGCGAGCAAATTATTTTTTAGGTCCTTGGACATAAACTTTAGATATCTTTAATTTCTGGCAGCCGCCTTTTCTTCGCCAAATAGCTCAGGCCGGAGCGGGCTAATTCCAGAGTAATCGCGAGGGCTAAAAAATAATAAGCGCCCGCGGCCATTTTTTCGGCCAGCAAATCCTGCTTGGTAATCAAAAAGGCGGAACAATACAGCAAAGAAGCCAGCGCTGCCAGGACCAGCAAGCGACTGTCCCAAGAGTAGACCAGAAAAAACAAAAAAATCGTGA
>CAIMEI010000092.1 GCA_903839955.1 Candidatus Falkowiibacteriota bacterium
CCCGAAAGAGAAAGTGTCGGTGCGCTGATAGAAATCGTCAAACATCTTTTTCAGCTGAGGATTAAAACGGATTGCTCCCGCCCAGCCTTTGGCTGAATCCAAAACATCGGCATAACTAAAGCCGCCAACGAAAGCGACGCCCAGAAAATCATCCAAAGTAGCTTCGCCGCGCAAGAGATGCTCGATGCTAACGTCATGAGGATCAAAGCCAGCCTGCATAAAAGCTGAAGTCATCTCACGATCGCCATTAGATCCTTCTTCACGAATAATGGCCACTTTAAATTTTGGCGCATCCTCGGGAAGATTATTGGCTTGAGGAGTGAAGCTAAGATGAAAATCGGGGCCAGTTCTTTGGAAGTTATTATTAAATTCTTCAACTGCTAACTCCGGTTGGCACTGCTGTTTTTCTAATTCACAACCAGTCTTTTCCCAGCAAGAACGCAGTTTTTCCATCGGCAGATTGATAACTTCCTGGCCGTCATAGGTAATAATCACTGAACTGCTATGGCCAAGAATAGTTTTTCCCAAAATTCGGAAATCAATATACTGAGAGGCCAAGGTATCCAAGATTAAATCTTCGTTCTCTGGAAGATATTCAATCAGCAACCCTGCTTCTTCGGCAAATAATTCCTCCATTAGCGTATTGGGTAGGAACTCGGAAGATTGAATTCCTCCCGAGAAACCACAATTACCAGCGAAAAGCATTTCCAGCAAAGCGACAATCATTCCGCCATCGCTCACGTCATGACCAGAGAGAATTAAGTTGTCATCAATGGCTCGCTGAATAAAATTTAAACCGTTAACAAAAACACCGACATCATAAATGTCCGGGCAATCCGTACCAATTTGGCCGAGTGTTTGCGCCAAAACCGAACCACCCAAGCGACGATTGCCGTTAGCCAAGTCAATCAACATGATTTTACTCTTACCAGGAGCCTTGATGTCCGGAGTAATCACCTTGGTGATGTCTGGCACTGTACAATAGGCAGAAATCACTAGTTGCAGCGGCGATTTAACCGTTTCGGTTTTTCCTTTTTCGTCGTTAACTCTGATTGCCATGGAAAGACTATCCTTGCCACCATCGACGGCAGTGCTAAGCGCGATCATAAAATCGCTCATCGCCACGGCCGCGTCATACATTTTGGCGCCTTCACCGGGAAGTTTTGGCGCCCCCATCCAATTGGCGGAGCACTTAATATCTCCCAGTTTACTGATTCTTGCCCAAACAATATTGGTCAAAGCTTCGGCCACCGCCATTCTAGCGCCCGCCGCCGGATTGACCAGCATTTTAATCGGCTGTTCGCCAGTGCCAATGGCGCCGCCAGAATACCTTCCAAAATAATTAGGAAAATGACTCTGGGCCACCACCGCCACGTCAGAAACGGGCAAGTGCAAAGATCCGCAACATTGCTGCTGGGCAATTAAGCCGGTCACACTGCGGTCCACCTTATTGGTCAAAAATCTTTTTGAACCGACCGAAGGTAAGCGCAAGACGTCTTCTAGGGCCTCAATGATTAATAGATCTGTGGGGATTCGCAAAGGACGATAGCTATGGGGTAAATATTCAGAAGAAAAAGTTTTTTGCGGCATACCGCCCAAAACTTCTTTTAATTCCAGATCGACTGGCGTTGAGCCATCCTGACTGTCCTCAACCACGAAGCGGCCGTCGCCAGTCACTTCGCCCAAAACTTCACAGGACACCTTTTCGCGTTCACAAATTAATTGAAACTCTTCCAAACGTTCCGGTCTAATGAGCAGACCATTCCTTTCTTGGTATTCACAAACCCATATTTCTAGAACTGACAGGCTCGGATCACCAACTTTGATTTTCCGGATATCAATCTTGCCGCCCGTGTCCTCCACTAATTCCTTGAGAACATTAGCCGGGCCGCCAGCGCCTTGATCATGGATGCTGATAATCGGATTTCTGTCACCCATTTCCACACAAGCACGAACCACCCTGTTCATCTTCTGTTCCATTTCGGCGTCACCACGTTGGACAGCATTAAAGTCCAGACGTTCCAGATTTTCACCCTGCAACAAAGAAGAAGCCGATCCACCGCCAAAACCAATGCGATAAGCCGGGCCGCCAATAGCAATAATTAGCATGCCCTTTTCCGCTTTTTTCTTGAGAAGGTGACGATCGTCAATTTGCCCGATGCCGCCGGTAAACATTATCGGTTTGAGCCACTCACACCTTTCTCTTTCCAAAGAAACCCAAGAACCGGTTCTGACAAATCCTTGAATCAAGGGCTCGCCAAATTTATTTCCGTAGTCCGAGGCGCCGCTAGACGCTTTGATTAAAATTTCTAAGGGTGAAGCCAAATTTGAGGGATAAATTAGCCCATCCGCTTCACCTGGCAAAGAATAATGAGGAAGATATAGGTTCCCAACGCAATAACCCGCCGTACCAGCGATGATTAAACCTCCTCGTCCGGTGGCCTGGCCATCACGAATCCTGCCACCAGAACCAGTTTCCGATCCGGGCGTTGGGGCAATACCGGTGGGGAAATTATGGGTTTCCGCGGTAAAAAGTAGATGGTAGAGCGCATTTTGAAGTTCGAAAGAGCTGGAAGCTCCCGGATTCTTTGGCAAAATCGTGTTGATTTTAAAACCACTAATGACACTGGAATTATCGCAGAAAGCGAGCAAGCTATTGTTCGGATTGGCCTTCAAAGTGGATTTAACGATATCCATTAAAGTCCTCCCCTGCAAAATCCCGCCAATTTTATGCAAGCCCTTGAAATAAGGATGACGCGAATGTTCGCTGTTAGCGTTATTCAAGTCAATTAATTCAACGATCGTCGGATTTCTACGACACTTTTCCGCAAAATAACGATAATAAGTTTGCTTATCATGGTCATCCATGGACAATCCCTCCAGCTCATCAAAAGCGGCTAGACCTTTTTCCAGCAAAGGAACTGCAAAGACTTTTGCCGGTTGCAGACTGACACCGAAAGAGGTGAGCGGCTCTTCATAGATTCCCTCCATCATTCGATCATAAGGAATCACGGCTTGCTGCCAAACGCGCCTTCTAATCGATCTCTCCAGTCTAGTAACCTTGCTGATGCCGCAATTTCTAATAATTGAAACAGCGTTAGTACTGAAAGGAGTGGCAAAATTTAGCAAGGGACCGATTTCAATAATTTTGAAGTCCGGTGAACCCACTAAACGACTTTCACGGCTCAACTTTTGCGGTGCAAAAGTTTCCGCTAATAGCCAACTGATAATTTTTACTTCGTCAGCGCTCAGCGTTTCGCTAGCCTCCACGTAGAAACAATACTCCAAATTGGGATCAATCTGGCGATAAAAAATTTGTAATTCTGGTTTTTCCATTGTTAACAGTATTTAGTAAATATTTAATTTTTAAAGTTCCAAATAAACGCCTGATTTTCCAGGCGATTATTACCCAGACCTTACCAATTTTTGGCAGAAAAGTCAACGGAAAACAAG
>CAIMEI010000093.1 GCA_903839955.1 Candidatus Falkowiibacteriota bacterium
AATCTATTACCTCTACGGCCAAAGGCCGCTAGTTAGCAACGAAAATTTTGGTCATCTCCGCATCACCCTGGACAGCGCCAAAACCAAAGGCATTAACGGCCAGGTAGAAATTAGACTTGAAAGAGACTTGAGAGAAAAAAGGGTCTACACAATAATTTTTGACTACCAGGGGCTAGATAAAAAATTGGTATACCCCAAAACTTTCCTAGAGATTGGCTATCGACAAATAGATAGCCCTGATCAATTGGAGAAATATTTCTTAATCATCAGCGACGGCGCCGCTGTCAGTCTCGATGATCCGGAAATTTATCTTTTCCAGAATCGCTTGCCCGAGTCCTTCAACCAACTATTTTATGCCGAAATAATGTCGATCCGGTCCTTCTTCTTGCCTGAAAGTTATCAAAAATAATGCTAACTTTAATTCCTCAAAAAACAAAAAGCTTCCGCTAAACTGGAAGCTTTTTTATTGATTAAAATTGAAGCGTGAAAAATTATTTTGCGCGGTCCTCGAGCATCTTCATGATCTTGTCCAGTTTATCATCCTCAATGCGCGCCAAAGCTTTTTGCAGTTCTTCAATCTCTTTTTTGGCCTGAACGTTAGTGAAATAGTCCTCCTTGGCCTGATAACGATCACGATCGTTCTGGCGATTTTGCGCCATCATAATAATCGGCGCGGCATAGGCGGCTTGCGTGGAGAAAATTAAATTCAACAGAATGAAGGGGTAAATATCCCAGTGATTGATGAAACCGATGCAGTTCAGGGTCATCCATAGAATCACGAAAAGCGTTTGGCCGATAATAAAATGCCAAGACCCCATGAGATTGGCCGTGCCATCGGCAATTCTTTCTCCGATGGTGGAGGCTTTGACGTGCTTATCGTGCCAAGTTTCTACCGGCGTGGCCGCCGGTACTTTTTTTTCTAAGTCGGTCATAAAAATTATTTTAAAATTTATTAGTTAATCATCCGCCAAGAGAGCCAAATCCCCAAGAGGCCGCCCACTGCGCCGAAAATCACCGAAGAAATAGAAAAAACGCCAGCGCCGAAAAAAGTCGGCAGATAGCCGCCGATGGTCGAGCCGACCAGCATTCCCAAAAAAATAATTTTCTTATCCATAGATTTTTTAGGCGTGCGTTTCGTTTATTTTATCCCAATCCCAGTGCCGATTTTTATTGGCCGCCATTTTCTTTAAAACCTCTTTTTCCAAATCAAAGCCTAGAACGCCCGCTAAATGCAAAATTCTCTGCAAGGCATCGCCCAGCTCCTCTTTGAAGCCATCTTGGCCGTCGATATTATTGTGGCGATAGGCTTCAAAAGCTTCCGAAATTTCCGAATGAATCAGAGCGATTTTCTCTGGAATGTTGATTTCTCCCGGCTGGACGCCGAAGCCTTTTTCTTTGGCTTGCTCCATAATGGAAGCGGTTAGCTGTTCGATGGTCATGCGAGAAAGATGATTAATTTCCAAACTTACCTTAAACGATAACATTTTTAACCAAAAAAATCTAGTTTTAATTTAATTTTATGCTATAATGTTGGCATATATTTTAATTAGTAAAAATTTTCAATAAAAATTATGAACCGCAAAATTTCTTGGCTTTTTGTCGCTTTTAGCGTTCTGGTTTCAGCGGCTGCTCTGGGTTCCAATGTTTACGCCAGCGCTCCCGCCGCGCCGACCAATATCACCTCCGCCGGGACTTCCACGGCCAACAAAATTGACGGCCACGGCGCGATGAACACGGTGGAAGTGCAAAATAGCGGCACCAGCGCCTTCACTTGGGCGCATGGCACCTTGCAAATCGGCGATAAATTTTATATCGGTACGCGCAATACGCCAGGGACAATAGCGGTTTTTACCGATCCGAATAATATCCAGTCCTACGCTTCCACTACCCTAACCGGACATGGCGGCGTGGAAACAATGGCTTATGATGATGTTCATAATCTTATCTATGCCGCAAGCACTAAGACCGATGGACTGGAAATAATTTCCATCAACCCAGACAACATCACTGATTGGCACGTAGTCTACAGTTCTACTACTATTTTAGGGGGCGGCGCGCCAGCCATCGTCACCGACGGTGCCTATGTCTATGGCGTCACTAACGCCGAGCAAGCGCAATTTTTTAAGATCAGAATTTCCGATTGGTCGCTGGTCGCCGTTAATGATTGGGTTGGTGCCAATGCTGGACACGGAGGTCAATTAATTAAATATGCCGACCACACTGAGCTTTATTTTAGTTACGTCCTGCATCAATTAGGCACCAGCGATCTTGATGGCGGTTTTGCCAAAGTTGATCCGACCGATTTATCATATACCGACATCCGGCAACTAGGCGGACAGATCACTGACGACATGTACTGCCAAAAAACAAGCGAGTCGGGTTCTTATTGCTATCTGCAAGCTGAAGATAGCGATGTTGGTTTTCGCATTAATACCGCTAGTATGAGCAAAACCAATTTCTGGACCCCTAAAGGCTACGGAGTTTTTAGTGATGGCAGTACCCTTTATACTCTGGGATTAAGCGGCTACATTGCTGAATATCCGCAATTTGATATTACTTCACCCAAGGTTTATGCCTTACCAGGAGAGGTGCCAAATGAATTTTTTCACACCAGCGGCGGCCGGAAATTTTTCACCAATTGGGCAAACAACGGTTATCTCAAGGAATACACCACCGGCAATACCATCAACGCCTTGTCTACCCTTAGTCTGAGCTGGCAGGAAAGCACGCCCGATGTATTTTTCAAGATTCAACAGTCCAGCGACGGAATTCACTATTTTAGTCCGGTTGATTACATGAGAACCAATAACTATTCCGCCACCAATCTTCTGCCAAGCACCACCTATTGGTTCAAAATATTAGCTAGTAGCACGGATGGCATTTCCAGCTCCACCTCGTACTCTGTTCAAACACCAGGCTTTCAGGCGGCGCCAACGGCTCAGATTTCCAATTTGAGTGCTTCGCCGGTTAGCGATAGCCAAATCAATTTATCTTGGACGGGCGCGGGTGGCGAATATCAGGTGGCGTATCGCAATGTAGTTTCGGGCTGGGTTACCGACACCAGTTACAGCGCCGAAGGCTTAGGCTATGCTGAAAACTATTCCTTTGCCGTTAAAGCGCGTAATGCTGATGGCCTAGAATCTAGCTACGCCACAACATCCACGAGCACAATCAGCTATCCTGACATTCCAACAGATGTTTCGGTAGTTGCTGGCGACAGTCAAGCAACTATTTATTTTTCTAGCGCCCATGATGGCGGTTCGCCAATTACTAACTACTGGATAATGTCGCCCGATGATGAAAATGTTTGGGTTGACACCACTTCCTCTCCGGCAATTATCCCCAATCTCAT
>CAIMEI010000094.1 GCA_903839955.1 Candidatus Falkowiibacteriota bacterium
GTCGGCGCCATCATTTTGGGCGAATTCACCCATATCAAAGAAGGCGACGAGGTACAGGCCACCAAGCGCATTTTGGAAGTACCGGTCGGCGAAGCTTTAGTCGGTCGCGTCGTTAATCCACTCGGTGAGCCGATGGACGGCAAGGGAAAAATTGAAGCTAGTAAATTTTATCCAGTAGAAAAAATCGCTCCGGGCGTCATCACCCGCGCTTCGGTTAATCAGCCAGTGCAAACCGGTGTTAAATCCATTGACGCGATGATTCCGATTGGCCGCGGCCAGCGCGAACTCATCATCGGTGATCGCCAGTTGGGTAAAACCGCTTTGGCGATTGACACCATCATCAACCAGAAAGGGCAGAACATGAAGTGCGTTTACGTCGCGATTGGTCAAAAAGAATCCAAAGTGGCCGGCATCGTCGCCAAATTGGAAGAAGCGGGCGCGATGGCCTATACTACCATTGTTTTAGCGGGCGCTTCCACTCCGGCCTCATTATTGTATATTGCTCCTTATGCCGGCTGTGCGATGGCCGAATATTTCCTGGACAAGGGTGAAGATGTGTTGATTGTCTATGATGATTTGTCCAAACATGCGGTTTCCTACCGTGAAATTTCGCTTTTACTCCGCCGTCCTCCGGGCCGCGAAGCCTACCCGGGCGACGTTTTCTATCTCCACTCTCGTTTACTAGAACGCGCCTGCAAATTGAACGCCGACTACGGTGGCGGCTCCATCACTGCTTTGCCGATTATTGAAACTCAAGCTGGCGACCTTTCCGCCTATATCCCAACCAACGTTATTTCTATCACTGATGGCCAGATTTTCTTGGAACCGGAATTATTCTACCAGGGCAATCGCCCGGCCGTGAACGCTGGCTTGTCGGTTTCCCGCGTCGGTTCTTCCGCGCAGATCAAGGCGATGAAAAAAGTGGCTGGCAAAATGCGTTTGGAAGCGGCTCAATACCGTGAATTGGCGGCTTTCGCCCAATTCGGTTCTGACCTCGATGAAGATACCCGCAAGAAATTGGAACGCGGCAAGCGCTTATATGAAATCTTCAAACAGGATCAATACCAGCCTTTGTCCGTAGCCAAACAAGTTTTGATTTACTGGTCGCTCTTGGGCGGTTTCTTGGATGACGTGGCCGTGGAAGACGTGCGCAAATTTGAAGCCGGTTTATATAAATATGCCGACCTGCACGATGACGCTTTGAAGCTCATCGCCGAAAAGAAAGAAATGAGTGAAGAGGTGGAAACTGGCCTGAAAAAACTAGTAGAAGATTATCGTGCCACGGTTGATTATCTGGTTAAGTAGGGGATCGGTTTATAAAAAATAAAGCACTGATTGATTGAAATATATTTTTTAGCGAATTGGTTAAGTAAAGGTTTATTTTATAAAAGATAAAGAGCTGAAATGTTTTTTCTTTTTCCATGTTTTTTCGTAAAGTGAAAATTAATTAAAAATTAATTTTCGCCCCAGAAAAAAAACAGGAGAAAGAAAAAACATTTCAGCGAATGCTATGGGGAAGACCAAAGAAATCTCCCGCCGCATCAAATCGGTTGCCAATACTAAGAAAATTACTCGGGCAATGGAAATGGTGGCGGCGGCGAAGATGAGAAAAGCCATCGAAGCCGTTTTGAAAACTCGCACTTATGCTAATTTAAGCTGGGAGACGGTTTTGCATTTGGCGAAACTGTCTGAATCGCGCAGCGAGCCGCTTCATAATCTTCTGGCCAAGCGCCAAGATATCAAGCGCGTCGCCATTATCGTGGTTACTTCCAATCGGGGTTTATGCGGCGGTTTCAACTCTTCCTTGATTGCTAAAATCAAAGAGTCTATCGTGCGGCATCCGGTCGCGACCGATTTTATTTTGATTGGCCGCAAAGCCGCTTCGCTTTATGGCCTGCCCAACACTGAGGTAGCCGCGGAATTTCCGAAAGAAGATATCTTAAATAATATTCAGGAAATTGCCCCAATCACCACGATGGCGATGGCTGATTATTTGGCCGGAAAATACGATAAAATCTTGGTAGCCTATACCGATTTTGTCAGTGCCGCCCGCCAAGTGCCGCGCGTTAAGCAATTATTGCCGGTTGATTTGGAGGCCGAAGAAAATTTGGGTTTAGCGGGCGCTGACTCGCCGCTGAAAGTTAGCAAAACCATGATTGCTGAAAAAGAGGCAAAACACTTGACCACCGCTGAGGGAAGCTATGAATTTATTTTTGAGCCGAGCGCCGGTGAAGTTTTGGATAAGATCATTCCGCGTCTTCTGGAAGTCCAGTTGTATCAGGCTTTCCTGGAATCAAATGCTTCGGAGCACAGCGCGCGCATGAGCGCCATGCACCAAGCGACGGAAGCGGCGACGGACATGGTGGCGGAATTAACTTTATTTTATAACAAGGCGCGCCAAGCTGGCATCACCGCGGAAATTGCGGAAATCAGCGCCGGGGCCAATGCTTTGGCAGAATAATTTTTCAAGATAACAATAATTTAAACTATATGTCAGAAAAAAAACAAAACCTCGGCATCATCAAGCAGGTTATCGGCGTCGTTGTCGATGTATATTTCCCGGAACGCCTGCCGGAAATTTATCATGCCTTGGAAATTGATAATAACGGCCAGCGCCTGATTTTGGAAGTGGAACAGCACACCGGCGCCAATTTGGTCCGCTGTATCGCCATGGGTTCAACCGATGGTTTGCGGCGCGGCGGCGAGGTCCTGGACACGGGCGCGCCGATTTCTGTTCCCGTCGGCAAAGAAACTCTGGGCCGCATTTTTAATGTTTTGGGAGAAACCGTGGATGGCGGCGAAGCTGTCAAAACTGATAAGTATTATCCCATTCATCGCCCAGCGCCGAAATTCGTGGAGCAATCCAATAAAACGGAAATTCTAGAAACTGGCATCAAGGTCATCGACCTCATTTGTCCGATTGCCAAAGGCGGAAAAGTCGGCTTGTTCGGCGGCGCCGGCGTTGGTAAAACCGTGGTTATTTTGGAATTGATTCACAATATTGCCAGCCAGCACGGCGGTTATTCCGTTTTTGCCGGTGTCGGCGAAAGAACTCGCGAAGGAAATGATTTGTATCATGAAATGAAAGATAGCGGCGTTTTGGATAAGGTGTCCATGGTTTTTGGCCAAATGAATGAACCGCCCGGCGCCCGCGCTCGCGTGGCTTTGTCCGGTTTGTCCATTGCCGAATATTTCCGCGATGAAGCTCATCAAGACGTATTATTCTTCGTGGATAATATTTTCCGCTTCACTCAAGCCGGTTCCGAAGTTTCCGCTTTATTGGGTCGCATGCCTTCAGCGGTGGGTTATCAGCCGACTTTGGCCACCGAAATGGGTGAACTGCAAGAACGTATTACTTCCACTAAGGACGGTTCCATCACTTCTATCCAGGCAGTTTACGTGCCGGCCGACGATTTGACCGATCCAGCGCCAGCGACGACTTTCGGCCACTTGGATTCCACCGTGGTTTTGTCCCGCTCTTTGTCCGAACTCGGTATTTATCCGGCGGTTGACCCGTTAGACTCCTCTTCTATTATTTTGGATCCGAAAATTGTCGGTCAAGACCACTACGAAGTGGCCCGCGGCGTGCAAAAAATCTTGCAGCGCTATAAAGATTTGCAAGATATCATCGCTATTTTGGGTATGGAAGAATTATCTTCCGAAGACAAGGTGGTGGTGGCGCGCGCCCGCAAAATTCAGAAATTTTTGTCTCAGCCTTTCGCGGTCGCTGAAGCTTTTACAGGCCGCTCTGGTAAATATGTGAAATTAGCCGACACCATCCGCAGTTTTCAAGAAATTCTGGCCGGCAAGCATGACGACAAAAACGAAGACGATTTCTATATGAAGGGCGGAATTGAAGAAGTCGGTCAAGAATAATTAATCCATATGTCCGAAAACCAAAGCATTAAATTTGAGATTGCCACCCCGGAAAGAGTGCTCTTTAAGGAGCAGATTCTCCAGGCGAGCGTTCCGACGCAAGCCGGCGAGGTGACTATTTTGCCGGATCACATCCCAATGGTTTCTATTTTGAAACCGGGTGTTTTGGATATCCGCTTATTGAATGGCGAAACGGTTTTGATGTCCGTTTCTGGCGGTTTTTTGGAAGTTTTGAAAAATAAAATTGTCATTTTAGCTGACACCGCCGAAAGAGCCGAGGAATTGGATGAACAGCGCATCAAGGAAGCGCGCGCCAAGGCCGAAGAAATGCACCAGAGCGAGCAGTTTAAGGATGACGTGGAATTCGCTGATTTGGCGGTGCGCTTAGAAAAAGAATTGGCGCGCGAACGCACGCTGAGCAAATGGCGCAAATTAAAAGGTTTGCAAAAAAAATAAATAGACAACTAAATAAATCAACATGAACACAATCGAAAATGGACACGAAGTTACTGTCCACGAAAACCTGAACCTTGGCTGGGATAAGTCTCGCCAAAACAAAGTTATCGCCCACTTATTGGAGGGCGGGGATTTGCAAGAAGTAATGGAGAGTCTTTCTGGCTTTTCTGAGTCTTTTGCCCACGCCCTCGACACTATTGATTGTTCCGACGGCCGAGTTTTGGATGGTCGGAAAATCGGCATTGCGGGAAGTGGTTTACTGCTTTCATCCGAGGAACGGGCTAAATTCATCGAAACCTATAAGGGGAAAATAAGGGAACTCACCACGCATCGCGATTGCGGGGCGGCGGGGATTGCCTTCAAATCTTTGTCGGTCGAAGACATTCCTGCAGGCGTCAGCACTGCTGATGAATATGGTACTTATCTCGGGCAAAAAATGGCCGAGGAACTGGGTACCACGCATCGTTTTCTGGAAATGGACGAGATGGCCAATAGCTACCACAATGAAGTTGGAATTGTTGTTGACCAAACTGGCCGCTTTGATTCCACTAATCTGGCTGATTTTCCGGCGCATTTTGTTTGTTCGGGCGCTGGTTTTGGTTTATCACCAGAGTATATGAAGAGCGAGATTAAAACTTTGGCCGGTATTGCCTTGGGTGACCATGGCTTCGGCAAAAGATTTGATAGCGCCAATCCTTTGTATCTCATCGTGGTGGCCAATAACCACTCCGAACTGCTGAGATGGGAAGAAGTGGCGAAAGAAGCGCTTGCCGATTTCGGCGATCGAATTGCCATTAAAGGATTTATCCGGCCAGACACGGCAGAAAAGAATTAAGAAAAAGACCCCTCGCTGAAAGGGGTCTTATTTTTTAGGGGGATGAATTTATTTAAAGCAAAATAGCTAACAGCACCAGAGCGCCGAGGGCAATACGATACCAGCCGAAGCCTTTGAAGTCATTTTTCTGGATGTATTTCACAAAGAATTTGATGCCCAGAATGGCGGTGATGAAAGCGGCAATGAAGCCGATTGCCAATAAACCGGTGTGTCCGCCGTGGAGAGCGCCGGGGCTTTTGTAGAGATCTAGAGCAGAGGCGGCGAGCATGGTGGGAATGGCGAGCAAGAAAGAAAACTCCACGATTGTCCGGCGATTGATGCCCAGGGCGAGACCGCCGATGATGGTCGCGGCGGAGCGGGAAACGCCTGGAATGATGGCAAAAGATTGGGCGACGCCGAGAATCACCGCTTGTTTGTAGGTTATCTTGTCCAAGGATAGTTCGTTATTTTTGGCTTCAGCGGGGCGTTTTTTGGCGTACCATTTTTCAAAAACAATCAGCACGATGCCGCCGACAAGCAGGGCGGCGCCAATCACCGGCAAGCTTTCCATCAGGAAACTTTTGACGATTTTATACATCAAGAGGCCGATAATTGCGGTTGGGATAAAGGCAGCGGCTAATTTCCAAATCAAAGAAAAATTTTGCCAAATTCTTTTCCAATAGAGAACGACCACAGAAAGAATAGCGCCGAGCTGAATGAAGATTTCAAAAGTCTTCAAGAAATCGGTTTCTGGCAAAGCCATTAGCTTGCCGGCGATGATCATGTGAGCGGTGGAGGAAATGGGAAGAAATTCCGTAATACCCTCAACGATACCGAGAACTAACGCATGGATAAAATTCATAAGTTTAAAATTATAAATTTATTTTACCCTAATTATCAACTCTTGGCCACCATTGACAAAAAACAGAAAAAGTCCTAACATGGGGGCATACTTTAACAATTAAATTATGAAAATTAGAAATAAATTACCATCGAA
>CAIMEI010000095.1 GCA_903839955.1 Candidatus Falkowiibacteriota bacterium
GGATAATAGTTCCGGCACGGAAAGCTCTTCTGGGCCCTGGGCCATCATTTTTTCTCGCGGCCGGTCCTTGATTTCTAGCTCCTTGACCTTGAGAACGTATTTTTTGTCGGAATTCAGGACAAAATCATGGTCCCGCAGGGTATAGTTTGACATATATAAGTAAAATTATTGCTTTGTTTCAATTATAGCAGGGATGTGGTAAATTTAGAAGAGATTAATTCAATTTTCAAGAATATATGACCTTATCGGACAAGCAAATTTTGGCGTCCATCAAAAAAGGGACTGTCGTTATTAGCCCCTTTGAAAAGAAGAACTTGAATACTTCCAGCTACGACATTACTCTGGGAGAATGGTTTTTTCGGGAAGTGCCAACCAAACACAATCATCCAATTTATAATCCTTATAAAGAGCGACACACCAAATATATTTGGGGCGAAGCGCTGCGCGCCGAAAAAGCCAAGGACGCTCTTGGTGCTTACAATATTGATTGGAGTGACTATGGAATATTGCCGGACGACAAGGTGATTTTGATTAAGCCGGGGGAAACGATTTTGGCGCACACTAATGAATTCATCGGCGGTCGAGTTAATATCACCACGCAAATGCAGGCACGCTCTTCCATGGGCCGAAATTTTATTGAAATCTGCAAGTGCGCTGGCTGGGGCGACGTCGGCTACATCAATCGTTGGACTATGGAAATCACCAATAATTCCCGACTCTATTGTATTCCGCTGGTGGTTAATCGCCGTGTCGGACAGATTGTTTTCTACGAAACCGGTGAAATCTTGGGGAAAGATTATTCCTTGGAAGGAAAATATTCTCCTTCGGATGACTTGGTGAAATTGAAGAAAGCCTGGAAGCCGGAAATGATGCTCCCCAAAATGTATTTGGACCGGGAGGCAGTGGCGGCGCGAGCCAAGATGAAAAAAATTAACCAATAATTATATGAAAATAAAAGATCAGCAATTATCCAATGGCCTGCGTCTTATCCAAGCACCGCTACCTGGCACTCGAACGGCCACGGTTTTAGTAATCTTTAAGACCGGCTCCAAATACGAAAATCGCGCGACCAGTGGACTTTCTCATTTCGTGGAGCATGTGATGTTTAAAGGCACGGAAAAAAGACCGAACGCCGCGGTAATCGCCAATGAATTAGATAGTGTTGGCGGTGAATATAACGCTTTTACTTCCAAAGAATTCACTGGTTACTACATTAAGGCGGACTGTGCTAAATTTTCGCGCGCCCTGGATATTCTTAGCGACATGGTACTGCATTCCAAATTTGACGACGAAGAAATCAACAAGGAGCGCGGCGTGATTATTGAAGAATCCAACATGTATGATGCCAATCCGATGATGAAGATTGAAGATATTTTGGAGCAGGTTCTATATGGCGACAGCCCGGCCGGCTGGGACACTATCGGCTTCAAGGAAAATATTAAACGCTGGAAGAGCCAGGATTTTAAAAAGTATTTTTCCTCACAATATGGCGTGAATTCGGCCACTTTGGTGGTGGCGGGCAATCTGCCCAAGGACGCTAAACAGCTGGCCGAAAAGTTTTTTGCCGCCTTGCCGAAAAATAAATGGCAAAATAAATTAGCGGTTAAAGAAAAACAGAGTGCGCCGCAACTATTAGTGGTCAATAAAAAAATTGAGCAGACGGTTTTCTCTCTCGGAGTGCGCACCTTCAAATCCGGCTCCAAAGAAGAGGTGGCGGTGAAAATGCTGGGTGTGATTCTGGGCGGTTCGATGAGCTCTCGTTTATTTTCCGAAGTGCGCGAGAAGCGCGGTTTGGCCTATTCGGTGCGCGCCAACGTGGAAACTTATTCTGACGCTGGTTATTTAACAGCGACCGCCGGCGTGAAAAACGAAAAACTAGAAGAAGCTTTGAACGCGGTTTTGGAAGAATTTAGAAAAATAAAAGAAGAAAAGATACCTGCTATCGAAATAAAAAAATCCCGCGATTTGATCGCCGGCCGCTTGGCGATTCAGCTGGAAGCGAGTGATGATGTGGCAAATTGGTAC
>CAIMEI010000096.1 GCA_903839955.1 Candidatus Falkowiibacteriota bacterium
AAATAGGCTAATTTCAGCCTATTTTTTGTTGTGTGGTTGACAAAACAACATAAGTGTGATACAATATAGAAGTAAATGGGGATCTTTAAAAACGAAGTTTAATTAAGTTAATTGCCAAGGCTATCTGCATTCAAGTAGTTTTAGCAATTAATTTAATAATAACTTAAAATAAAGTTCGGAATGATCAAAAACATAGTTATGGTAATTATGCTTATTATAATAAGCGCCGCCACAGCAAAATCTCAATCAGAGGTTGTCGTAAAAAATGCCACAAAAGAAGAAAGAAAAGGCGTTATTGAAAAATCATGGGCGATAGACAGTTTGGCGCGCCTTGTTTTCCAGCTAGCCAGAGAAAAAAAACTTTGCCAATCAGGCATTGATAGCTCAACTAGCACGGTCAGAAACTATCTTGTTTATAAATCAAAATCTGAATCCAAAATTTCTATTTATGTATATTCAACTTTTATGGATATATATAAAAACGGTAAAAGGTTTCGAATTAGAATGATGGACGACCATGACAAGAACTCGTTATGGGTGTCTGATATGGCAACCGTAAAAAAGAACCAAATGCCCAACACCAGTTGCTTAGTCCATAATTCTGATTTCTGTCTATTGAAAAATAATTTCAAAGAATTCAATGATGGAAAAGTAATTCTTACCAAAGAGCTTTTCTTTCGCGAGCTTAATTCGCTCATGGAAGGCTTGGAAAAAGAATTGAGCCAATTAAACTAAGGAAATTCTCACAAGTGGAAGTCTATTATTACGATAATGGGCTTCTTTTTTATTCTCCCAAGACTCAGAAATTCCCCTCTCAAGTTTTAAGAAAATTTTCTAAAATTGCGAGATAAATTTCATATAAATTTACACAGGCCGACAGATTTTGCTCATTTTATCTAGCATATTTCACAATTGCCACGCGTTGTTTCCTTGAAATAGAAGTGATAAAATATAAGAATGAAAAAGACAAAAAATAACATCATAATCTACCAGACAAACCAAGGGGCCCTAGAGCTCCGTGGCGATGTCAAAAAAGATACAATTTGGGCTACTCAGGCGCAAATTGCTGATGTTTTTGGCATTGACCGCTCCGTAACCACTAGACATATTAACAGTATCCTTTCTTCGGCTGAAATTAGTGAAAAAAGCAATGTGCAAAAAATGCACATTCCAAATTCCGACAAACCGGTGAGTTTTTACAGTCTTGATGTAATTTTGGCCGTAGGCTACAGAACAAATTCATCTCGAGCAATAAGTTTCCGCCAATGGGCCACCAAAATCTTGCGCGAGCATATCACCAAGGGCTACACCATCAACCCTGCGAGAATCAAGAAGAACTACGGTGAATTTCTATCAGCCGTGGAAAAAGTCAAAGCGCTTTTGCCGTCGACCATGAAGCCGGACACCGAAAGCATTCTGGAACTTGTCAAAATTTTTGCCAGCACCTGGTTTTCGCTGGATGCTTACGACAAAGACACCTTCACCAAGGGCCGAGTGACCAAGAAGAAGGTCGTCCTCACTGCGAATGAATTGTCTTCGGCGATTGGCGAATTCAAAGCCGAACTTCTCAAAAATTCCGAGGCCACGGACATTTTTGCTCAAGAAAGAAGCGGTGGCTCCATTGAAGGTATTGTCGGTAACATTATGCAGTCCTTTGGCGGCCAAGGCGTCTATCCAAGTATTGAAGAAAAGGCCGCCCATCTCTTGTACTTCATGGTCAAAAATCACCCCTTCGTGGACGGCAATAAGCGTTGCGGTGCCTTCTCCTTTGTTTGGCTTTTAAGACGCGCCGGCCTTCTGGACCCCTCCCGCTTAACACCACCAGCCTTGACCGCCCTCACTCTGCTGATTGCCGAAAGCAACCCAAAAGATAAGGACAAAATGACTGGCTTAATCCTGGTGATTTTGAAAAAATAGCCACGTAAACAAAACAAGAGCAACCATAAAATGGTTGTTTTTGTTTTGACGTGGCCGCATGGCCGTAAGGACTTTACGCGGCATAAAATAGGCCAATTTTAGCCTATTTTTTGTTGTATGGTTGACAAGTATATATTTATGTGATATAATTAATTTACATTAAAATTGATTTGTATTATTAAAA
>CAIMEI010000097.1 GCA_903839955.1 Candidatus Falkowiibacteriota bacterium
AGTAATCATTAAGAATGGTTACGTCGTCAATTCAATTTCCGTCCAAAAAGAGCTGGGCGTGTCGCCTGGTCTGCCCAGCAGTGATATTGGTCGTGTGCGGGTGAATATTAGTGTCAGCGCGGTCAATTACGCCGACTTCAAAAAACTACTGGCTATCATGGAAAGTAATGTGCGCCTGATGGATGTTGATAATTTGAGTTTTTCTCCAGGCGGACAATCAGCCAGTTTTAGTTTTTCCACCTATTTTCTTAAAGCCAAATAGCTATTGAATATATAAATATGAAAATGAATTCGTTGGTATTTTATGTTCTGGGAGTTTTGATCCTGGTTTTGGCTGGTTTTTTTGTTTTTTCCAAGAACACTTGCAGCGATTTGCTAAACATTATGGCGGGAACTGATGCTATATATTCCAGCGACGTGCCAAGCGTTAAGAAAAACGAAGTATCCTTCAACCAAAGTTTTTTGACCGATAGCCGATTTTTGAAACTGCGCGACGATTGGCTGGCGCCTACTTCTTTTGCTGAATTAACTTCCACTTCTTCGGCCATAAAAAAGAGCATCGATTTTAAGATCGGCAATCCTCAATTGTTTGGAACCAGTACTGATGCCGTTCCGGCAAACTAGCCTATGAACAGAAAGGAACAATTATTGTCGCTATTGCGGGTACAAAACCTGATTTCGGCCGAGCAGCAAGGGGAGATTTCCGCGATGCTTGCCCAGGCTGATTTTGATTTGAACGATTACCTGATTAAAACCAAGATTTTGGACGAAGAAAAGCTCTTTGAACTCTGGGCGGCTATTTATAGCTTGCCCTATTTTAATGCCATTACCGCCGAAATTTCCCGTGACGACTTGAGTCTTTTACCTCAAGACATCGCCCATACCTACAATATTGTCTGTTTGGGTAAGGAAGGGAAGTTTTTGAAATTCGGCTTGACCGATCCCAATCTCAAAGCGATGGAGGCGGTTAATTTTTTGGCGCAGGGGCAAAAGCTTAATCCCAAATATTTTATCATTTCCCGCTCCGGCATGGAGAAGATAATGAAGGAGTATCAGCAGATTGAAGAGGAAATCTCCAGCGCCCTGCAGGAAAAAACCCAGGAGGAGGGCGGGGAATTGATTCAACTAAAATCCGGGGACGACGAGACGGTTAATGTCAGCGCTGATGATATTAATAGCGCTCCGGTGGCCAAAATCGTGTCCGCCATTATCCGCCACGCCGTGGAAGCGCGCGCCAGTGATATTCACATCGAACCATACGAAAAGGAGAGCCGCGTCCGTTATCGCATTGACGGTATTTTGCACACTTCGCTCACTCTGCCGAAAAGCATTCACAATTCCGTGATTGCGAGAATTAAGGTTTTGGCCAAATTGAAATTGGATGAATCGCGCATTCCGCAGGACGGCCGCATCCGCTTGTTGGTGGATGGCAAGGATATTGACTTCCGTGTTTCCACTCTTCCCCTGGCCAGTTCTGAAAAAGTGGTGATGAGAATTTTGGATTCCACCAAGGGGGCGCCTGCCCTGGAAGATTTGGGGTTTAATGTTATTGCGATTGACAGTATTAAAAGAAGTATCAAGAAAACCAACGGCATCATCTTGGTCAGCGGCCCCACTGGGTCTGGTAAATCCACCACTCTGTATGCCATCCTCACCATTTTGAATCAAGAGGGCGTTAATATTTCTACCCTGGAAGATCCGATTGAGTATGAAATCAAGGGCATTAACCAGTC
>CAIMEI010000098.1 GCA_903839955.1 Candidatus Falkowiibacteriota bacterium
CCGGACCAAAAATTCTTTCGCAGAACAAACCGCCCTTTTCCGGTTTTTGAGTGCGATAGTTGATCGTTTCCGGACGAGTCACCTCGCCGAAAGACCAAGAAAGAATATTTTCCGGACTAGCCAGTTTCAAGCGGATGGCGTCGAAATCGCTAGTTTTGATTGGATTTAACATATTTTTATGAAGCGCTAAATTAGTAAGATTTAGGAAAAATTATTCTTCCACACTAGCTTCCGGCAAATCGGTCGGAACAATAATTTCCGGGGCGTCAAAAGCGAATTTGTCATCTTTCGGCTTACCCTTCTCTTCGGCGGCAAAAATTTCCGCCGGCGTTTCCTTGGGCACTTCCAAAACTTCGTTGTTACCCAAAAGCTCCACGTCCAAGCAGAGACCCTTCAATTCACGAATCAAAACGTTGAAGGATTCCGGGACGTTCAGTTTTTCAATTTCTTCGCCCTTAATGATAGATTCATAAGCCTTACTGCGGCCCGGAACGTCATCGGATTTGATGGTCAAAATTTCCTGTAAAGTATGGGCGGCACCGTAGCCTTCCAAGGCCCAAACTTCCATTTCTCCAAAACGCTGGCCGCCGAACTGCGCCTTACCACCCAACGGCTGCTGAGTGATTAAGGAGTAAGGTCCGATGGAGCGCTGGTGGATTTTATCTTCCACCATGTGGTTCAATTTCAAAACGTATTTATAGCCAACAGTGATCTTGTGATCATAAGGATCACCAGTCTTGCCGTCATAAAGTGAAACTTTTCCGTCTTCCGGCAGGCCCGCTTTCTTTAGTTCATCTCTAATCTGATCTTCGGAAACGCCGTTCAAAGCCGGGGTGGCAATGCGATAACCCAATTTCTTGGCGGCAAAACCCAGGTGAGTCTCGAGCAATTGACCGAGGTTCATACGAGAGATGATACCAAGAGGAGAAAGGATGATGTCAATCGGAGTACCGTCTTCCAAGTATGGCATGTCTTCTACTGGCACAATCTTGGAAATAACCCCTTTATTACCGTGGCGGCCAGACATCTTGTCGCCGACCTGGATTTTTCGGAGATTGGCCACGGAAATTTGAATGGATTTCAAAACGCCCGCCGACAATTTATCGCCGTCTTCACGGGAGAATAATTTGATATCCACTACCTTGCCGTGTTCGCCGTGTTCCAAATAAAGAGAAGAATCGCGGACGTCTTTGGCTTTTTCACCGAAAATCGCGCGCAATAATTTTTCTTCTGCGGACAGAGTGGTTTCACCTTTCGGGGTGATTTTGCCCACCAAAATATCACCGGAAGAAACTTCGGCGCCGATGCGGATAATGCCTTCTTCATCCAAGTTTTTCAATTTTTCTTCACTGATGTTTGGGATGTCATTGGTGATTACTTCCGGTCCAAGCTTGGTGTCGCGGACATCGATGGTGTAGTTCTCAATGTGAATTGAGGAATAAGTATCTTTGCGTACTAAGTTTTCAGAAATAATGACGGCGTCTTCATAGTTATAGCCTTCCCAAGTCATGAAAGCCACCAAAACGTTGCGGCCGAGAGACAGTTCGCCGTTATCAATCGACGGACCGTCGGAAAGAACGTCGCCTTTTTTGACTTTGTCGCCAACGCTGACGGTCGGATGCTGGTTAATGCAAGTGGAAGAGTTGGAGCGCAAGAATTTGTTCAAAGTGTAGCGGGTCACCATGCCCTTTTTGTCGACAGTCTCAATGCAGGAAGAATCCACGCGGGACACTTCGCCGTCTTCCAGCGCGAGCACAACGTGGCCGCTGTCGCGAGCTGCGCGGGCTTCCACGCCGGTGCCGACAACTGGCGCTTCAGCTTTCACCAAAGGCACAGCCTGACGTTGCATATTGGTACCCATTAAAGAGCGCTGTCCATCATTGTGTTCCATGAATGGAATCAAACTGGTGGCGATAGAAATAATCTGGTTAGCCGCCACGCCGACGAAATCAATTTTGGCAGTTTCTTCGGTGGCTGGTTGGCCGAATTTGCGAACCTGGAATTTGTTCACCAAAATTTTGCCAGTCTCATCCATAGGGATGGTGGCATCAGCAGTGATGAATTTTTCTTCTTCAAAGGCGTCAATATAAACAATTTCATTGGTCACTCGACTGCCGGTTGCTTCGTGAACTACTTTACGATAAGGAGTCTCCAAGAAACCATAGCTATTCAAGCGGGCAAAGCTGGCCAAGTGGCCAACCAAACCAATGTTTGGACCTTCCGGGGTGGCGATTGGGCAGATGCGGCCGTAGTGAGTGGTGTGCACATCGCGAACATCAAAGCCGGCGCGTTCACGAGTTAAACCGCCTGGGCCCATCGCACTTAAACGACGCTTGTGTTCCAACTCAGCGAGCGGATTAGTTTGGTCCATGAACTGAGAAAGCTGGGAAGACATGAAAAATTCCTTGACCACACCGATGACTGGACGAGCGTTGATTAATTTGGTTGGGGTGATGCTGGCGATATCGGAAGTGGACATGCGGTCTTTCACGATGCGTTCCATTCTCGCTAAACCAACGCGGAAACGATTCTGAATCAAGCCGCCAATGGCACGCACGCGGCGATTGCCCAAGTGATCAATGTCATCTTCCGGCTCCTTAACAATATTTAAACGGATAACTTCTTTGATAATCAAAACCAGGTCTTCTTTGCGCAAAACGCGGTTCTCTTTTTTATTGGCTAAATCCAAACCGAAGCGGCGATTCAGCTTGTAGCGGCCGACGCGGCCGAAATCATAGCGGTCAAAGCGGCAGAACATAGATTGAATTAGCTGGCGGGCATTTTCCGCGGAGGCCAAATCGCCTGGGCGGATTCTCTTGTAGACTTCCTGCAGACCTTCTTCTTCAGTCTTGGCGGCATCCTTTTCGATCGTTGCCTCCAAGAAACCAATTTCATCCGGAGTTTTTTTCAAATCCACGTCCTTAAAAAGATTAATCAGTTCTTCATCAGTCACATAGCCAAAAGCCCGCAACAAAGAAGTGACAGCCACTTTTCGCTTGCGGTCAATGCGCACCCAGAGCACTTTGTTCTGGTCGGTTTCAATTTCTAGCCAAGCACCGCGGTTCGGGATGATTTTGGCGCCGTAGCATTTTTTGCCTTTCACGAATTCGGCGGTAAACATTACCCCGGCCGAACGAATTAGCTGAGAAACAATAACGCGC
>CAIMEI010000099.1 GCA_903839955.1 Candidatus Falkowiibacteriota bacterium
TGAGTAGTCAGATTTCTATCCGCCTAGACTCGCCGATATATTTGTGGGTTATTTTCACCTGGCTGGCCGGTGGAACACTTTCCTCAGTTTCGGGAATAATCATGATTATCTCCGTCAGGTATACCGAGAAAGTTCCCTTGTTCTGCAAGGTTCTCAATTCCTGCTCGGCCATTATTTTTGTCTGCTCCTTGATTCTTGCAACTCTTTTGCCAACGAGCTTGCACGTGAACATTCCGCTGGGCCTATTGCTTAGTGTCATGCTTTTTTCGGCCATTGCTAGAATAACCGCCGAAGCCATCTCTGCCCAAGAATTGGTTTCCGCCTTTCTTGCCACAATCACCGATGAAGACATTGCTAATAACTGGGAACAATAAAAAAACTTAATATCTCGAACAAAGACCTTCAAAAAGAAGGTCTTTTTTAATAAAATTGGCTATTTTTAGCTAAATTATTGCCAGACGGTCATTTATTGACAACTTTAGTAAATAGTTGTAGTATTAAAATGTTATTTAAATATTGTTGTTAATTAAAAAATAAATACTAATGAAAAAACAATTAAGAATATTATCAGGAATATTTGCCTTTTTGGTTTTTTTGCTTTTAGCAGCCTTTGCCGAAAGAGGTAAACTAATTTTTGGTCTACCAGAGTTTTGTTACTTTTCTCCAATCACGGCCTTTTTGCTGTGGCTGGCGTTAGTGATGACCATTGTTTCCGCTCTATCTGAAATAATGGGTTTTGATAACGGAACGATTTTCTGCAATAGCACCTCCGTTGCTATTTACCTCTTGTTCGCTTACTTGATTTTGAGTAGTGGCTTGAGATTTTCCTTGAGTTCTTGGAATGGTTTATTTATCGCGTTGCTGGCAGTTACGACTTTCGCCAAAGTTATTGCTGAAATAATTGGATTGTATGATTGGTTTTGTAGTCTCGTAGTTGTTAAAAAAAATCATCAAAAAACCATGTCATGAAAAAAATCGTCCTTAGGAATATGTCTTGGATATTTTCCTGCATATTCGTTGTCATAATTTTGCTTTTTAATAAGCAAAACGGCCAGTCCGTCAAAGGAGAAACGATAGATGAATTTACGTGGTACCTATTGATCGCCTGGGTAATTGGTTCAATGTTATCAGTAGTGTCTGGCATCATTACTTTAATTATCGAAAGAGTTTCGACGCTTAGCAAGTTCTTTAATGCCTTTTCCGCCCTTTCCTTCACTATCTTTCTTATACTCACTTTTTTTACAAAAAGTGGCGAAAAGTCGTTGTTCGAAATTAGTTTTTTGGAATATGTCACATTATTTTTCTTCTTCGGCGCATCGCTCACTAGGATAATGGCGGAAGCAATCTCTGCCTGGGAATTTAGTTTCAGAATAGCCGCTGCCAGCTACCTGAAAGACATCTGGCAAAACGAAGAATATTAGTCTTAAAACAACAAAATAAAAGCAGTTGCTATCACACAACTGCTTTTTTATTTATCCAATATGTTTTAATCTATGGCAAATAGTCCAAAGGATTAACTGGGATGCCGTTCTTCCTGACCTCAAAGTGCAGGTGCGGACCCGTGGTGAAAGGCCCAGAACCAATGCCGCCGGGCATACCGCCGGTGCGGCCGATTACTTCACCTTGGGTGACATATTCATCGGCCTTCACGTTGACCGCCGATACATGACCGTAAACCGTGGACAAGTTATTGCCGTGAATGATCATGATGTAGGCATAGGTGCCGTTACCGTCAAACTTGACGCGAGCCACGTAGCCGTCGGCCGCCGCGTGCAAAGGACTGCCTTGCGGCGCGCGGATATCAATTGCCGGGTGTTCGCCGATACTTTTGCGAAAAGGATAGTTCGGATCGTGGAAGTAAGTGGTGATAGTGTTTTTGGGCACCGGCCACTTCAAAGTGGTGTTAGGATTGAGAACCTTGTTGGCTTTGGCTAACTTTTCGCGCACGACTCTTTCCATGTTGGCGATATCGGCGGAAGCTGCGGCTTGTTCGCGCTTCATCTCGGAAAGCAGCCGTTGGTAGGTCTGTTCTGAGCTTTTGCTCTCTTGCAAAAGATCCTGTTTGTCGGCTTGCTGGCTCGCCAAGCCATCTTTCTTGTCTTCCAGCTGCTGCTTGAGCGTCGCCAAATCGGCGTTCTTGGTCTGCAAATCTTGCTGATCAGCCACCAATTGCGTGCGGCTGTCCTTCAGCTCATCCAAACTCTTAGTCACTTCGCCGCTGGTATCCTGCAGATATTTGGCTTGATCCAAGAATTCCGACAAAGAATCATTGGCTAAAAGAATCTCCAAAGTAGAAACTTGGTCCTGGCGATACATCAATTTCAAAAGCGAGGCCATGTGCTCCTTTTGCTTATCAATGGCGCGGCTCGCGTCTTCCAGGTCCAAGGTGGTTTTCTGGATTTCCAATTCAGTTTCGTCGATCTTATTGCTAGTTTCGCTTAGATTCAGCTGGGTATTATCAATTTGGTTACCTAAAATATCTAACTGATTATTCAAACTGGATTGTTCGCTTTGTTTTTGCGAGATTAACTGCGCATAGGCTTTTTGCTTCTGCTGGATGGCCGCTATTTTGTCCTGCTGAGCTTTGATTTTGGCATTAATGGCCGTTACTTCGGCATCATATTTTTCGCCCATGGCGAGCGGTGAAGAAAACAAAAAAGCGACGCCAAGAGTGACGAGGACAGCAATTTTAAAGCGGTTGGCATGGGGCATAAAAAAGGCTGATAAACACTGGTAAATAATTTATACAACAATTATAACATTTTTCTAAATTTTTGTAAATGCGATTTGCAGGCGGCGCAAGGCCTCTTCCCTTCCCAAAACCGCCGCAATCTCAAAAGGACTGGGACTATTTTTTTCACCCGACAAAGCCACGCGCAGGGGCCAGAGATAGTCGCCGTTTTTCTTGCTTTCAGCTTTCAGCCAGGCAAAAACAAGTTCTTCTAAGGACTCTTTTGACCAATGAATATCGGCCTTTTCCAAGATGACGGAAATTTCTCGCAAATTATTCAGACTTTCTTCAGGGCTCAAGCTTTTCCAGGCCAAAAGGCTGGGTTCGTAGTCCGGCAATTCAAAGAAGAAAGCGGAAAGGGCGCTGATATCGGACAATTTCTTCATTCGATCCTTGGCTAAATTAGTCACGCCCAACAAAAATTCTTCCTGGTAATCTCCTGGCAAGTATTCGCGGCACAATTCCAGTAATTCTTCGTCGCTTTTCTGGCGGAGATAATGGCTATTATAGAAATCCAATTTTTCCAAATCAAAAACTGCTGGGCTGGCGCCGAGGCCGACCACGGAAAATTCTTTTTTGAGTTCTTCTAACGTGAAAAATTCTTGATCACTCTTGGGGTGCCAGCCGAGCAGGACGCAGAAATTGATAATCGCTTCTGACAAATATCCTTTGGCCAGATAATCTTCCACAAAAACATCGCCCTGGCGCTTCGATAATTTGCCGCCGCCTTTATTGAGAATGAGGGGTAAGTGAAAAAATTTCGGCGGCGTCCAACCGAAGGCTTGGTAAAGTAAAATATTTTTGGGAAAAGATGGAATCCACTCGTCGCCTCTCGTGACGTGGGAAATTTCCATTAGGTGGTCGTCGACGATATTGGCGAATTGATAGGTCGGCACGCCGTCGGACTTCACGAGAACGTGATCGTCCAAATCTTCGGCTCGGAAAACTATTTCGCCGCGCAATTCATCATGGACTTTCACTTCGCCGTCCAAAGGCATCTTCTGGCGAATGACGAATTTTTCACCGGCCGCCACGCGGATTTCTGATTCTTCTAGCGACAAGTCGCGGCAAGCGCGGTCGTAGCGCGGCGGCAATTTGTGCGCCTGCTGATTTTCCCGCATCGCTTCCAAACGCTCCGCACTGCAAAAACAGCGGTAGGCCTTCCCTTCTTTTATCAATTGATCAGACAAGTCGCGATAAATCGCCAGGCGCTCGCTCTGGATATAGGGACCGAAGTCACCGCCGATTTGCGGCCCTTCGTCAAAAACGATGCCCATTTTGGCCATGATTTTGAGCAAGCTTTCCAGCGCACCTTCTACTTCTCTTTTTTGGTCCGTGTCTTCCAGACGCAAAATAAAATCGCCAGCCAGGCTTTTGGCTAGCAGATAGCCGAAAAGCGCCGTGCGCAGATTGCCGACGTGCAAAAAGCCAGTGGGTGAAGGGGCGAAACGAAATCTGATTTTTTTAGCCATATATTTTTAGATTAATACTTTTTTAGCAAAGGCCACAAATTTTTCAGTCATCTCCCGGCGCGCCGGATGAACTTCTTGTGCCAGATTTTCCAAAGGAACAAAGCGGTAAGCGGCGTGATCCCAGAAATTCAAACCGACTTCTTCCTGAGGATTGAGCATTTCCGCTATCAGGAAGGACTGCTTTTGACCCCGATAATCATAGTGTTTTTCTGTTTTATTCACAATACCGCGATAGTCGCCTTTTTGGAAGCGGTATTTATAGGCATTCTTCAAAACGCCGCGCACTTTCACTTCTTTTACTTTTGTTTCTTCGCGCAGCTCTCTCAATCCGGCCTTGATAATCGGTTCGCCATCGGTGCCGCCCTGCGGCAATTGCCAGTGGCCGCGCGGTTCTTGGCGCTCCACAATCAAAACTTCCCAGCCGCCCTCACCCCGGCGCACTAGCATACAGGAAACGTTGGGGCGATAAACATGCGGCCGGACAAAACGCCACAAAATAACTTCCCAGAAGAAAACCGCTGTTGCCCGCCAAATCCGCTTGATTCTTTTGGGTTGGCGCAACAAACGCCAGAACCATTCCAGGCCCAGGCGCTGAAAAATCTTCGGCGCGCGAATGGCTTTCTTGGTGAGAAAATCCAAAGCGCCGCCGATGCCAATTGCCAAATTGAGGCTCGGAATTTTTTGGATATTGTGATAAATAACTTTTTCCTGGAAAGGAGCGCCGAAAGAACAAAGTAAAAGGCGCGGCGCAAAATTATTCAGTGAAGCTAGGATTTCTTCCGGCAGATGAATGGTCTTTTCGGTGTCCACAATTTGAAAACGTAATTTCGGCCATTTGGCCATCAGCATTTTTTGCAAATCGCTCGCGCTAGATAAACCGGCGTGCCAATTCAAAATGCTGACCGGTAAATTTTCCCGCTCGACCTTGGCTAATAGTTCAGGCACTAAATCCGCCCCGGTAATACGCGGGATTTTCACTCCCGCCAAAAGGCCAGCCAAAACCAAACCAAAACCATCGGCCGGCGCTAAGTCGGATTTATTCAAAACATAAAAATATTCCTCATCATGATGAGAAGCCAAAATAATTTCCGGATTAATGGTCACCAAATAGTGCTGGCCGGCCGCCAAAAAATCATCAATTTTTTTATTTAGCGCCGCTCGGTCAAAAGTGGAGACATTTGTTCCTAAAAGATTGAGCATTTTTTATTTTGCTGATTTTTTCTTTATGCTATAATAATAACATCCAATCTTATTATAAAAAAGCCCCCATGTCCAATCATCAAAAAATTTCCAACAAAATCGAGGAATTGTCCATTGATAATCCCGACAGCCCTTTTGAATTGAAATGGATAAACGTCACCGGCGCCGACCAGCAAGAAATTGACTACCTCAAAAAGCGCTTCAACTTCAGCGCCCCGCACCTGCAAGCCTCCATTGCCACCGTCTTTTCCCAGCGACCGATGATCTACGAAGAAGACGGCTACCTCTTCATGATCCTGCACTTCCCCATCTTTCAAAACGAAAAAATCGTGCCGGCCGAAATTGAATTCTTCATCGGCCACGGCTATTTGATCACTGCGCACAACGACAACATCCCCGCCCTCGGCAAATTTTTCAATTACTGCAAAGAACAGCCGGGTTCTTTGATTTCCTACGAGAACGAATCTTCCGTCATGTTGCTCTATGAAATTTTGGATCGCCTCATCAAAGATTGCTACCCTCTAATCGATCAAAACAGCATCAAAATTGACGAAGTGGAAGAACAGATCTTCACCCACACCCAAAAACAAACCGCCAGCGAAATTCTGTCCCTGAAGCGAAACATCATCAACCTGCGCAAGATTCTCCAGAATCACAAAAACATTCTCAAGCGCCTGACCGAAATGAGAAGCAGCATCGTGGAGCGCGACCTCATCAAAAAACACTACGACAGCCTCGTGGATCATTCCAAGCGAATTTGGGAAATGCTCGACATCCAGAAAGACACCATCGATGCCCTGCACGACACCAATGAATCGATGGCGAACGCCAAGATGACCGCCGTCATGAAAACCCTGACGATGTTTTCGGTGGTTATTTTCCCGCTCACCCTGCTCGCCGCCCTCTTCGCCATGCGCACCGCCTACATGCCGCTCATTGACCACCCCTATGGTTTCTGGCTGATTATCGGCATCATGGCGATCATTACGGTCATCATGCTTTTCATCTTCAAGCGGAAAAAGTGGATGTAAAGCGCTTTATTATAAAAATCCAAAAAATACCAAAAAAACTCAGGAGCTAAGCCTGGGTTTTTTATTTATGGTTATTTTATTAAATATTAGCTAAATTTATCTTAAATTACCCGCACCGCAAAAGCTTGACAAAAAAAGATAAATAATGTATAATATAAAGTCAAAGTAAAGACAAACTATGAAGATATTTCTCATCGGACAAAAAGGAATCCCGGCAAAAAACGGCGGTGTTGAGAAACACGTCGAAAATTTGGCCGTGCGCCTAGCCAAAGATGGCCAGGAAGTTTTTGTTTATGCCCGAAAGAACTATCAGGACAAGGACTTGAAAACCTATCAGGGGGTAAACATTATCACTCTCGGAAGTGTCGGCACCAAGAATTTGGATGCCATCACCCACACTTTCTTGGCCTGTCTGGATGTTATTTTCCGTCGCAAACCGGATGTGGTGCATTTCCATTCGGTCGGCCCCTCTTCCCTAATTCTCTTGATCAAATTATTTAGACCGCGCCTCAAGGTGGTTTTCACCTTTCATTGCCAAGACTACCGCCACCAGAAATGGGGCCGTTTTGCCCGCTGGTATCTGAAGCTCGGTGAAATGATCGGTTGTCGCTTTGCCAACCAAACCATTACTATTTCTCACGAATTACAGCGCTACGCTAAAGAAGCTTATGGTATTAATGCCGAATATATTCCTAACGGCGCCGAAGAAGTTGAGGAAACAGGAGATATTCTGCTTAAGCCCTGGAATTTGGCCAAAGACGAGTACTTCGTCTCCATCTCCCGTTTAGTACGCCACAAGGGCATTCATTATTTGCTTGAAGCCTATAATCAATTAGCCACCGACAAAAAACTAGTGATTGTCGGCGACGGCGCCTTTACCGATGACTACGTCGCAGAATTAAAAAAATTGGCCGGCAATAATCCAAAAATTATCTTTACCGGCAATCAAAGCGGCCAAACTCTGGCTCAGCTCTATACCAACGCCTACGCTTTCGTT
The DNA here is from genome assembly GCA_903839955.1 of Candidatus Falkowiibacteriota bacterium. GTDB lineage: Bacteria > Patescibacteriota > Patescibacteriia > Patescibacteriales > UBA12465 > CAINDR01. The sequence continues at coordinate 7,432 of CAIMEI010000099.1, forward strand.
CAACCTTCGGAATATGAAGGTTTGTCCGTCGCTCTATTAGAAGCCATGTCCTGCGGCCTGCCCTGCGTAGTCAGCGATATTGAGGCTAATACCGAAGCGGCAGCGGACACGGCCCTTATCTTTAAGAATAAAGACGTTGCCGATTTACAGAATAAATTGCAGGAATTACTTAGTAATCCAGGACTAGCCAAGACGCTTGGCGAAAAAGCGCGGGAGCGCGCTAAAACCGAATACAATTGGGCGACGATTGTCCAAAACACTGAAAAATTATATAATAACTTGATAAACAAGTAATAAAAACGGCGGTTTTGTTCCGCCGCTAGAGATTCTTCCAAAAAAAGAAGCTCTGGTCATGGAACAAAAAGATTCCAGGAAAACAATCTGAACATTAACAATAATAAATAAGTTTAAGCAATGAAAAAGAACATCATCTTTATGTTTTTTGCTATCAGCCTGATAGCAGTAATTTTCTCTTCCTGCAAAAAGGAAGAAGATTTGAACCCAAGAGGAGCTAGCAATACTAACGGCTCTTTAACCGCTAGAATCGCCATTACCGGCAGTATCACCGCCGGCGATAGTGCTTTAATCGGGGCAACTTTGAACGCCTCCGGTGCCAGCAGCACTGGACCCATAAAATCATGGAAGATTTATTGGGGCGACAACACCATTGTCGGACCGATAAACATCATCAGCAATAACTCCGAAATAGGCGGCAGTCATGCCTATGCCTATTACGGGACCTATTTGTTAAGGCTAAGCGTCTTCAGCGGCTACAACGCCACCGGGGACAGCGCTAGTGACTACAAGTACATCTACATCGTGCCAA
>CAIMEI010000100.1 GCA_903839955.1 Candidatus Falkowiibacteriota bacterium
TATAAGATGATTATATCACGAGGTTCAAAAGCAATAAACCAATATAAAAATAGCTCTAATATTAGAGCTATTTTTATATTGGTTTATTGCTTTTGAACCTCGTGATATAATCATCTTATACTAAATAGCCAACAATTATGGACCAACAAATCATTGAAACAGCTAATTTCACCGTGGTCGCTGTCGAAAAACCGCATGTTTCCCGGGAAGATGGCGGACACATCAAAATTTCTCCAAAAGTAAGAATAGCGGATCGCACCGAACTGGCCCCAAAACTAGCGATAGAAGCGATGAGGCTAACCATGATTGTCGGCGCGGCCATGGCCAGAGGAATGAACAAACGGGGCGTTGATATCGGAAGAATCAACTATCAAGACAATGGTAATTGGAGTGTCTTCCAGCCCGAGGGGCCATATTTTCACATTCATCTCTACGGCCGAGCAAAGAGCGCTAAAATTAATAAATGGGGCGATGCCTGTTATTTTCCGCAAAGATCCTCCGGTTTCTACGAAAATTTTGCTCCACTGGATGAAGGCGATGTCCAGGCCATCCAGGAAGAAATTGCCTTAATTGCCCAGGAAGATAAATATCAAGACCAGGAATGGCGTTTATGAACTTATGCCCCAAAAAAATATGCTAAAAGGAAAAACCATTGTCTTTGATTTTTTTGGAGTTATTTGTTCAGAAATAAGTCCTTCTTGGTTTAAAAAATTCCTCCCCGAAAGACCGGATTTGAAAGATAAATATTGCCGACAAGCGGATCTAGGAGAAATATCAGAAGTTGATTTCTTTGGAATTTTGGGTGCTTTGACAAAAATTGGCCCAGAAGAGGTTAGAAGTAGCTGGCTATCGGGCGCCACAGTCAACGACCAAGTGGTGAAAAAAATCAAAGAACTTAAAGATAAATATAATATCATTCTGGCCTCCAATTCTCCGTCGCCTTTGATTATGGAAGTTTTAAAAAATAATAATCTAGAGCAACTATTTGATAAAATAATTATTTCCGCCGAAATCGGCCTGGCCAAACCGGATCGCAATTTTTTTGATTATGCCTTGAAAGTTCTGGGGCAACCTGGCTCAGATGTTTTCTTTTTTGATGATAACAAAGATAACGTCGAATCCGCCCGAGAAGCTGGCATAAAAGCGACTCTTTTCTCCGGGCCAGAAGATATCAAAATCTAATTAATCTCAATCAAAAAGGACTAATTTATTTAGTCCTTTTTAGTTATTTGCCCAATATTTGTCAATAAAAAGCCCCCACTGGCCCACTGCCACAAACTATTGACAATTTTGTTATAATATTATATTATCAAGGGTTAAATAAATGTTGAACTTTAAAAAATCAAAATAATGACGGTTAGAAATATTTACTTCTTAATTGTCGGCCTCAAAGGAGTATTCATCTTCCTCTTGAACTATGCCGGCGTCCCCGTAGTCAAAATCTCTTGGGCCTACCGCCCCTTGCTTCTTCTGGCTTTATTAGCCCTTCTTGGTAAATTGCTTGTTTTGAGTGCTATTTTCACGGCCATTTCCCTGTTTTTATACGTTTCGCCCAAAATAATCACAAAAATCATGGAACGTTATAAGAGGAAATTCGCAAAAACCAAGGAATTGCGAGGCGAAATAATCCAGTGTCTGGAAAAAATAGATGAATCTTCCGATCCAGGCACAACAGTCGTGCTCTACCAAAGAGTGTCCGTCTTGGAAAGACAGGACCCTGATTGGAGATTAGCCATTTTTGTTTATTGGCTAATCATTGTCCTAGTAATTTCTTTCTTCGTATTTTTAATTCAACGCGTGATTATTCCTGTAATTTTGGGATAGCGCGCCAGAATTTTGAAAAACTTATTTAAACCCCGCAAAAAACGCGGGGTTTTTTATTTATGATTCACCGCTTTCTTCTCGAAATTTCATCCCCGAAGGCTAATATGCTATAATATTCGTGTAAATTATTGATAAATTTAGGAAATATGAACAACCGCTTGGCCGAAGAACTAAACGAATTATTAACAGGCGATTTCCCAGCGGAAACCGTCAAAATTTTTCGAGAAAAATTAGCTGAAGGCGAATTGACTCGCGATGAAAACCCCCGGCGCCATCTTTGCGCTTTTTTTGCGGCCTACGATCAAAAAAACCAGAAAGTTTTCATCGGCGATCACAAAAAATCCGGTTTATGGCTGTTTAACGGCGGTCACATTGATCGGGGAGAATCTCTAAATGAAACCGTAAAAAGAGAAATCCTCGAAGAGTGGGGATTAAATGCCGACGATTTGATAATTAGCGCGCCATCGTTCCTAACTTTAGCCGAGATAGACAACCCCTTGAGGCAGACCTGCCGTTTGCATTTTGATATCTGGCATTTTGTTGATGCCGATTTAAGAAACTTTAGTCCTGACCAAGAAAAACTTCTCAAAGAATTCCACCGCGTGGAGTGGCTTGACTTAAAAGAGGCGAGAGAAAAAGTTATTGACCCGGGCACACTGGAAGCCCTTGATTTTATTGAGAAAAAACTGTTTTAATAACCGCATTATTTATGACTAAAGCCATTATCTTCGACGTTGACGGTGTTTTACTAGATTCCTTTGAAGCCAGTTTGAAGTTTTTTCAAAATCTCATTGCTCACACCGGCCATCGGCCGCCAACCCGAGAAGAGTATTCCCAAATGTTTCACCTAAATATGCGGCTCGTCATTCAGAAATTTACCGGGCTATCAACCGAACAAGAACTAGGCGACGTTTGTGCTCTGCGCACCAAAGGCCTCGTTCCTTATCCGGTAGAACTGCTGGCCTACCCCGAAAAGCTGGAGGAAATCATCGCCGAATTAAGCGGAAAATACTTATTGGGAATAGTTACTAGCCGCCTCCGGAATAGTATTTTTGAAGCGCCTCGTCTTGCCGCCTTGAAAAAATATTTTTCCGCCGTTGTGGCTTATGAAGACACCGAAAAACAAAAACCTGACCCGGCGCCGCTTCTCCTGGCTGCCCAGCAACTCGGAATAAAAACAGGAGAAGCCGTCTACGTTGGCGATCTGCCGAGCGATTTGCAAGCCGCCCATAACGCCGGAATGAAAGCGCTAATTTATTCACCTCAAGCCCTCGCTGGCGCCGATGCCTGCACCTCATCATTTGACGAATTGCCCGCACTGATTAATAATTTATAGGTAAAATATTGTATGACCCTTATCACCCCCTTGGAAAATATTGGCCGCCTAGAGCACCCCGCTATTTTTTTGGCCGGGAGCGTGGAGACCGGAAAAACTGTCAAATGGCAGGACTATGTAGCCGAAAAACTGCAAAACTTGGACGTGGTGATTCTTGATCCGCGGCGCGAGTCCGGAAAGCTCAATTGGAACGCCAGCATCAAAAATAAAAAATTCAAAGAGCAACTAACCTGGGAATTCAATGCTCTTAGCAAAAGCGACTACATCATTCTGAATTTTAGCGCCGAGTCCAAAAGCCCCGTATCTCTCTTAGAACTAGGCCTTTTTGCCCGCTATCACAAAATATTTTGCTGTTGCGCCCCGAAATACTGGCGCCACGGCAACGTGGAATTTGTTTGCGACCATTTCCAGATTCCCCTTTACCACGACTTGGACGAAGTGCTAAAGGAAGTCAAAAAAATACTAAGCTAATAAATATATGTCTCACGAAATTGAGGCCGATTACAAAGAAAACTGGCACAACTACGATTCCCAGTGCCAAAACTGCAGCAGCTACCAGCTGGCCGACAGCGGCGGTTTCTGCACGGAAGCGCAGAGCCAAGTGCCCGACAACGCCCATTGCGATTTCTTTCAATCGCTTGATTAATTCATGTCCAATCCGATAAACATTGAGCCCGAGTGGCACGCCGCCCTCGCCCCCTATTTTGCTACTGAAAAATTCCAACAGCTGGCTGATTTCGTGCGCCAGGAATATTTAAGCAAAACCGTTTATCCCAAACCGGAAAATATTTTCCGCGCTTTTTGGCTAACGCCGTTTTCCCAAGTTAAAGTCGTCATCCTCGGCCAAGACCCCTATCACGGCCCCAGCCAAGCGCATGGTCTCTGTTTTTCCGTCCCCGATGGCGTCAAGGTGCCGCCCTCCCTGCAAAATATTTACAAAGAAATTGAAAGTGATTTGGGGATAAAAAAAGATTTCCAAAATGGAAATCTCGAAAACTGGGCTAAGCAGGGGGTGTTTCTGTTGAATGCTATTCTTTCAGTAGTCGCCCACACGCCCGCTTCCCACCGCGAAAAAGGCTGGGAAGATTTTACCGACCAAGTAATCAAAACCCTGTCGGACCGACGCGAACCCTTGGTTTTTATTCTCTGGGGAAATTATGCGCGCGGCAAAAAGTCTTTGATTGATAGTTCAAAACACCTAATTTTAGAAGCACCCCACCCCTCGCCCTTTTCTGCCTACTCCGGTTTTTTCGGCTGCCGACATTTTTCTAAGTGCAATGAATATCTTGAGGATAATAAGCTGGAGAAAATAAAATGGTAAAAAAGCTTCTCAAAAGAAAAGACAATGGCTTTACTTTAATAGAACTCTTGGTGGTAATCGCTATTATTGCTTTATTGTCTGTTTTATCGGTCATAGTTCTCAACGCTTCAAGAGCAAAAGCGCGTGATGCCAAAAGATTAGCAGATATTGAAA
>CAIMEI010000101.1 GCA_903839955.1 Candidatus Falkowiibacteriota bacterium
ATTATTCTCGAGTTACTTCCTCAGCCGGTGCGGCAGATGGAGTTTCTTCGGCAACGACAGTTTCGGAAACGACCGGTTCGGCAGCTGCTTCTTCGGCGACAACCTCGACTACTGGCTCTTCCACAGTTTCTTCGACGACTGCTTCCGGTTCCAAAATCTTTACTTCTTCTTCAGCTTTAGGCATTTCCTTGACTAGTTTCAATTCGCCTTCAGCTTTGATGGCAATCAAGCCGGAGATTGGACCAGGAACGGCGCCCTTGATGTAAATGATTCCCTTTTCTTCGTCGATAGCAATAATTTCCAAATTGGAAGTAGTAACTTGTTCGTTGCCCATGTGGCCAGCCATTCTGGTGCCCTTGAAAACGTGAGCTGGACCTTTCGGACCGATGGAACCAGGCATGCGGAGTTGATCCTTGTTACCGTGGCTCTTTCTGCCCCCTTGAAAGTGGTGGCGTTTAACCACACCCTGAAAACCTTTTCCCTTGGAAGTGGCGGTGACGGTGACCTTGTCGCCCTTCTCAAAGATGGAGGCCAAAATCAAGTCGCCGACGACAGCGGAGGCCTCAAGCGTGCGAAATTCTTTCAAATTGCGAACACTGTGATTTTCCGGCGCCAAAGCGTTGGCATTTTTTAAATGACCAATCTGCGGCTTGGCAACGTTCTTGTTCTTTCTCCAGCCAAAACCAATCTGCAAGGCGGAGTAACCGTCTCTCTTTTCGTTTTTGACTTGAGTGACAACGCAAGGGCCTGCGGCTACCGGAGTAACAGCAAAGACACGATCGCCTTCCCAGATCTGGGTCATGGTCAACTTTTTTCCTAAAATAAACTTCATATAAATAAAAACTGGTCGGAAACCAGCCTTAAAAACAAAAACCAAAAAAATGGATATACCCCTAGAAACTCGAATTTTTTGTTTTTACCTTATGGCGGTTTTACCTCCGATTGCGTAGACGAATCCTACCGGTACACTTTCTCCTGTAATATTAGGGGAGTTATGCCGGTCATTTTCGGACGCTTAAAATTTTAATCTAACAATAACTATTTTACTGCATTTTTATCTCCAAGTCAACCCCGGCAGGCAGATTCAGGTTCGTCAAGTCTTCGATGGTCTTGGCGGACGGGTCAACAATGTCGATAATGCGTTTGTGAACGCGCATTTCGTATTGGTCGCGGGAGTCCTTGTGGACAAAAGTGGACCGGTTAACGGTGTACTTTCTCTTTTCAGTCGGAAGCGGAATCGGACCGAAGAATTGAGCATCACTGCGTTCAATGGTATCCACGATGGTCTTGGTGGACTGGTCGATAATCTTGTGATCAAAAGCTTTGATTTTGATTCTGATTCTCTGTTTGAATTCTTTGTCTTCTTTTTTCTCAGGCATAGAGATAATGAACTAGTTTATAAATATTATTCAAATAAACACAGCGAGCCCGCCTTCTTTCTCAAGAAAGCGGGCTAAAGTGCTTATTTCAAGATTTTGGTCACCACGCCGGCGCCGACAGTGCGGCCGCCTTCGCGGATAGCGAATCTCTGTTTCTCTTCCAAAGCTACCGGGGAGATCAATTTGATTTTCAAATTGGTGGTATCGCCAGGCATCACCATTTCGGTGCCAGCCGGCAATTCGATTTCACCAGTAACGTCGGTGGTGCGGATATAGAACTGAGGTTTATAGCCTTTGAAGAAAGGCTTGTGGCGTCCGCCTTCATCCTTACCCAAAACATAAACTTCGGCATCAAATTCAGAATGAGGAGTGATAGAGCCTGGTTTACAAAGAACCTGGCCGCGTTCTACTTCATTCTTTTTGGTACCGCGGAGGAGCAAACCAGCATTGTCGCCAGCCTGACCCTGGTCTAACTGTTTGTTAAACATTTCCACGCCAGTAACGGTGGTCTTCTTGGTGTCCATCAAACCGACGATTTCTACTTCTTCGCCGACTTTGATGATACCGCGTTCGATTCTGCCGGTGACGACAGTACCGCGACCTTCAATGGAGAAGATATATTCCACTGGCATCAAGAAAGGATGATCAACATCGCGAACTGGGGTTGGGATATAGGTATCGATTTCTTCCATTAACTTCATCACTGGTTCAGCGTCTGGGCCATTCGGATTTTCCAAAGCCTTCAAAGCGCTGCCGCGGATGATCGGGGTGGTGTCTCCTGGGAATTCATACTTCTTGAGAAGATCGCGCACTTCTTCTTCCACCAGGTCAATCAATTCTTTGTCTTCCACCATATCGCACTTGTTCAAGAACACGACGATATAAGGAACACCAACCTGTTTGGCAAGCAAGATGTGCTCGCGAGTCTGCGGCATAGGGCCGTCAGTTGCGGAAACTACCAAAATTGCGCCGTCCATCTGAGCAGCACCAGTGATCATGTTTTTGACATAGTCAGCATGGCCTGGGCAGTCAACGTGAGCATAGTGGCGAGTTGCTGATTCGTATTCCACGTGAGCGGTCGCGATAGTAATACCGCGGGCTTTTTCTTCTGGAGCGGAATCGATTTCATTAACGCCTTTTTTGGAGGCGCTCATGCCATGGGCACCAAAAACAGCCAACATTGCGGCGGTTAAGGTGGTTTTGCCGTGATCAACGTGGCCAATGGTGCCGATGTTGACGTGTGGCTTGGAACGGTCAAATTTTTCTGCCATTTGTTTATTGTTACGACCCTCAACTGAATGAGGTTTCTTTCCTTAGGGAAACCAGTCGTATTTAATTAATTATTTAAAAATTTTGCTAATACTACTCAATTATTTCTTCAGCCGCCTCCTTGGTCGGCTCCGGAATCTGCCAATTTTTCCCCTTTTCCGCTGATTTTGGCGGACCTTGGACAAAATATTGGCTGCCAATGGCCGTTTCTTCGGCTAAATACTGGGAATTTTCCTGGTTTTTCCATTCAGCCAGATCACGGTTTATTTTATCAGCTAAATCATCATCTGTCAAATTTAACGGAGCCACTGGCACTTTTGGGCTTTCGCCCGGGGCGTTCAGTTCCCTTTCGTAGGCTTCCAGAGGCAGAACGACGAAAGAATTTTCCGGTTCCCGACTGTCAAAAAACACCATTTTATCGCCGGTTTTTTTGATTAAGCGGAGGATCCGCTGAAAATTCTCGTCCATACATTTCTAAGATTAGTTGATATGGCGCGAATCCAGAATTTTATCTGGCGCTCTTGGTCTTGATCGTTTCCAAAATATTTCTTGGCACTTCGCTATACTGCAGGAATTCCATGGAATAGTTGGCGCGGCCCTGAGACATGGAACGCAGAGAGGTGGCATAGCCGAACATTTCGGCCAACGGCACTTTCGCGCGAATCAGCTTGATCTTGTTCGGGCGGTCGGTCATTTCTTCAATCTGGCCGCGCTTGGAATTCAAGTCGCCAATAATGTTGCCCATGTAATCTTCGGGAGTGGTCACTTCCACTTTCATCACTGGTTCCAGAAGAACGGCACCAGCCTTTTGACAAGCATCCTTGAAAGCAAAGATACCAGCCATTTTGAAGGCGAGCTCGGAAGAGTCCACTTCGTGATAGGAACCATAGAACACGGCAACTTTAACATCAACCATTGGATAGCCGGCGACCACGCCGGATTGCAGAGCTTCGCGAACACCTTTTTCAATGGCCGGAATATATTCTTTCGGAATGACGCCGCCTTTGACTTCGTCCACAAATTCATAACCCTTACCGGTTTCCTGCGGTTCAACGCGCAAGGAGCAGTGGCCATATTGACCCTTACCACCGGACTGTTTGACGTATTTGTGTTCAGCTTCAGCAATTTTGGTGATGGTTTCGCGATAAGAAACTTGCGGGTTGCCGACGTTGGCTTCCACACCGAATTCGCGCTTCATGCGGTCAACGATAATGTCGAGGTGCAGTTCGCCCATGCCGGAAATCAGAACTTGGTTGGTTTCTTCGTCAGTTTCCACGCGGAAAGTCGGATCTTCTTCAGCCAAGCGTTGCAAAGCCACGCCCATTTTTTCTTGGTCGGCCTTGGTTTTTGGTTCCACGGCGATTTTGATTACTGGTTCCGGGAAAACGATATTTTCTAAGTGCATCTGGCGGGATTCATCACAGAGAGTGTTGCCGGTGGTGGTATTTTTCAAACCAATGACGGCGGCGATGTCGCCGGCATAAACTTCTTTGATTTCTTCACGGTGGTTGGCGTGCATGCGCACTAAACGGCCGACGCGTTCTTTGTTGCCGGTTTTGGCGTTGACTACATAAGAGCCAGCCGCTAAAACACCGCTGTACACGCGGACAAAGCAGAGTTTGCCGACAAAAGGATCGGTAGCGATTTTGAAAGCCAGACCGACGAAAGGTTCATTGTCGTTAGCCCCGACTTGATAGATTTTTTCTGGGTCATCAACGTCAACGCCTTCCAAAGCAGGAGTGTCTAGAGGAGAAGGCAGATATTCGTTAACGCCATCGAGCATTAACTGAACGCCGATGTTTTGCAAAGCGGTACCGCAGAATACTGGATAGATTTGGTTGGCGATTACTCCCTTGCGAATGGCGGATTTTAATTCTTCAATGCTGATTTCTTCACCGTTCAAATATTTTTCCATGGTGGCTTCGTCGCATTCCACGGCCTTTTCTACTAATTCCGCACGGTATTTTTCCACTTTTTCTTTCAAGTCTTCCGGCACAGGAATTTCGATAATGTTTTCGCCGTTGTTGCCTTTGAACTCGTAGGCTTTTTGCTCAAGCAAATCGATGATGCCAGTGAGATTATCTTCGGCGCCGATCGGTAATTGAATGGCGACGGCATTCGGATTCAAGCGTTCGCGGATGGAGCTTAAGCTCATGTAAAAATCAGCGCCCATTTTGTCCATCTTGTTAACGAAACAAAGGCGCGGCACGTGGTATTTGTCCGCTTGGCGCCAAACAGTTTCGGATTGCGGTTCAACACCGGCTTGGCCATCAAAAACAGCCACGGCACCGTCTAAAACGCGCAAAGAGCGTTCTACCTCAA
>CAIMEI010000102.1 GCA_903839955.1 Candidatus Falkowiibacteriota bacterium
AAGTTATATTAAAAGTAAAATGATTTTTTTTCAATTTTTTCTTCTGGTATTTTAAATATTCTATAATATTATTAATAAAATTAATTAATCACTAATATTATGAAACTTTTATTCTGTGACGAGACCCCAAGTGAGAACAAAGCAACGCCGCCTTACAAGGAGGGTGCTTATCAGGGCGACAAGAACCCGCTGGAGCACGATCCTTACGCCAATCCGCTGGAAGGCTACGGTAATAATCCGGCCGCGGAAGTTTTGGATCCGGAAAATTTTTATAATGTCGAAGGTTTTGATAAAGAAGTTTATCAGAATGAAGAAGAGAAAGTGATTGACGATTCGCAAATCGGCGGTGAAGTCAGGGAAATGATGGAAAAGTACGGAATGGAAGAGTGGGAGCTAGAAGCTCTCTTGAAAAAATGCGAAGATTACCTAAACGGCACCAGTAAAGTGCCGCCCAGAAGCAATTTAGCCGAAGTTCAGGAGTTGGCTTTGTTCTACCGTGAGTATTTGCGGACCAAGAACGAGGCGGGCCTGCCTTTGTCCGAAACGGAGGCCGCGAAACTGTCAGAAAAGGAACTGGATGAATTGGCCGATCTCTATCAAGAGCGGAACTATTTGGCTTTCCTAGTTGCCAACGCCAATGAAGCGCCGGTTGAGGAAAAGATAATTGACGAGAAACTCCTAGATAGCAACGTTAAATTGCGCTATTCCACGGAGAAAGGGAACAATGCTCCAAAAGAGTCGCCGCATTATGCCGAAGAATTAGCGGCCGCCGATAAAAAAATTGCTATTTTGGAGGGCAAGGCCTTTAAGGATGAAAAGAAAAAGGAAGTAGTGAAAAATATTCCCAAATATTCCGAAGAAGAAAAGGCCTTACAGACGTCCTGTCTGAACTATCTCGGCCATCGCAGCGGCAAGCCGAGTTTTGCCAAGGGCGGCCCGGTTTTGAATATTAATCAGATTTTGGAATTAGCGCGCGAGGGTGCGGAAGAAAACGGCTGGCCCAAGGGAAAGTTCTTTGCCGAGACCTTCAAGGGCAAGCGCCAGCTTTCGCGCATCGTCAGTTTTGGCGGGAAGAGGATCAAATATGTTTTTCTTTCCGAGAAATTACCGGTCGGCGAATATTATTTCGAGGCGAACCCCAATAAATTTTTTATCAGCCGCAACAATCCGGACTCCGCAGTAGCCCCGATTACCACCATGGTTAATATGGAAGATTTACCAGAAAAACAGCCGGCGGATAATTTGGAAAAGAGGGCTTAAACCAGGTTTTTAATTCTCACAAAAAACCAGTCGCGAGGCTGGTTTTTGTTTTGTCCGAGTATTTTAGGAAAACATTTAAATGCCAGTAAATTCTCTATATTTTTACTGTATTGACAACTAAGTATTTATGCCATACACTATAATAGTAAGGATAAATATATGATTATCAAAAACAGCGAGCAACTGCAGATCAGGATTGATGCTAAAACCAAGAAAGAAGCCAAAAAGATTTTGGATGGCCTGGGTTTGGACATGAGTTCGGCGGTCAAGATTTTTTTCCGCCAAGTCATCAATGCCAAAAACCTGCCCTTTGAACTGCGGGATGAAAACGGCCTCACTCTGAAAGCGGCGGAAATTTTGCGGGAATCCATCGCCAGCGCCAAAAACAGCAGCA
>CAIMEI010000103.1 GCA_903839955.1 Candidatus Falkowiibacteriota bacterium
AGGTCATCAACAAGATTATTGAAGAATGCGGCGGCAATATCAGCATTGATATCGACGATGACGGTTTGGTAATGGTTTGCGGCACTGATTCAGCCATGGTGGCCGAAGGTGTCCGCCAGATCAAAGAAATCGTCCACGAGTTCGAAGTTGGCGAAATTGTGAAAGGCAAAGTCGTCCGCATGCTGGACTTCGGCGCTTTCATTCAGCTCAACGCCAATCAGGACGGTATGGCTCACGTCAGCGAACTCGCTCCTTACCGCGTCGACAAGCCAGAAAATCTTTTAAATCTCGGCGACGTCGTCACTGTTAAGATCCGCGAAATCGACGACCAAGGTCGAATCAATTTGACCATGAAGGGTCTAGAAGATAACCAACCTTACTGGAAAGACGAAAAAGGCAAGAGCAACGGGACTTTTACCCCGAGCGATCGCGGTCCACGCCGTGATGACCGCCGCGGTGGCGGATCTCGCCCGCCTTTTCGCCCCCGTTCCTAAGCCTTGACTAAATGTTTAGGATAAGATACTATTTTTTCGTAAATTCACTATAAAATATCAGAAAATTATGTTAACCATCAAACTTGCCAAAGTAGGTAAAACCAACAAAAAAGTCTTCCGGCTGATTATTGCCGAAAAAGGCCGCGATCCATACGGTGATGTTTTGGAAATCTTGGGTTCTTACAACCAATATGCCAAGAAATTACAGGCCAAACAGGAACGCGTCCAGTACTGGCTCGACCGCGGTGCTCAGATGACCCCTTCCGTCAACAACTTGTTGATTGGCCAGGGAATCGTCGAAGGCATGAAGGTCAAAGCCTCTAAAAAGGCTGAAACTAGCGAAAAGCGCCAATCCCAATTGAATGCCAAGGTCGCCAAAAAGAAGGCCGCTGAAGCCAAACCGGAAGAAGTAGCCGCAGAAGCCCCGGCTGAAGAGGCCGCCCCAGAAGCGGAAGCTGTCCAGGAATAATTTATCTAGGTTTAGAGAAAAATTGACAAAAATAGCATAAATGCTATAATAATCACAAGCCTCTCTGGCCTTGTTTATAAAAAGTATAAGTTCTAAAAAATTGGCAGAAATCCAATTCCCAGAACCAACAAAAACCACTATGGAAAAAGACAAACAGTTTTTGGAGATGATCGTTAAGTCCATCGTCAGTGTCCCGGACGCAGTAGTCGTGGATCGCACCGTTGACGAAATGGGCGTTCTGTTAACCTTAAAAATCGATCCAGCCGATATGGGCTACGTCATCGGCCGCCGCGGCCAGACCGCTCAGGCTATCCGCACTCTTTTGAAGATTGTCGGCGCCAAGAACAACTCCCGCGTCAACTTGAAGATCTATGACCCGGAAGGTGGCAAGCATGTTAAGGTAGAACGCAACGATGCCCCTCACAATCAGGTCCCGGAAATCGACACTTCCGCGATTGATGATTTAAACATCTAAACCTCAAATTTTCACAAAACAAGAAACCCGAGCCAAATGCCGGGTTTTTTGTTATCATAGAGAATATGACCAAATTCAAAATAATCACCATCTTCCCCGAAATCCTCGATTCCTACTTTCAAGAAGGAATGCTGGCGCGCGCCCAGAAAAAGAAGCTCATCGCCCTAGAAAAAATTAATCCGCGCGATTTCACCAGCGATAATCATCGCACTGTGGACGACACGCCTTACGGCGGCGGCGCTGGGATGCTGATGAAGATTGAGCCCCTCTACCAGGCCCTCCAAGCGGCCAAGAAGACCGGCAAAGGCAAAAAACGACAGGTAGTCCTCCTCGCCGCGAGCGGCGCCACCTGGAGCCAGCAAAAGGCCAAAGAGTATGCCGAGTTGGACGAGGTGATTATGATTTGCGGTCGCTATGAAGGCGTGGACGCTCGGCTAAAAGAATTCATTGACGAAGAAATTTCCATCGGCGATTACGTCCTGACTGGCGGCGAGCTCGGCGCGGCGGTGATGATTGATTCTATTTCCCGTCTGCTCCCGGGAGTTCTGGGAAACGAAGAAAGCGCCGTGGAAGAATCGCATAGTGAAGAAGGCGTCTTGGAATACCCGCAATACACCCGACCGGAAATATTCAAAGCCGGCAAAAAATCCTATTCCGTTCCGCGCGTGCTCATTGAAGGAAATCACAAACTCATCAACGAATGGCGCAAGATTATGCAGAAGAAAAAATAAGAACCGCTTGTTTATTTTAAAAAGCGTCTTAACTGGTAAGACGCTTTTTTAATTTTGACCGGTTATTTCGGCTTAACGAGTTTTAGGTCAATCTTCTTTTTCTTGTTTTCAAAAGTCCATTCTTTGATTGGGCTTTTTTGTCCCTCCCTGGTCCAGAAGTATACCTGCCAGTCAAACTTTTCGGCCGCTTTTTTAATCATTGCCACATCTTTGTGATTTCTTAGCTGATAGACATTGTGCGGTTTCTGATTAGCGTCTTTCAGTCTTTCCGTTACCACGGCGATGTCTTCGCGCAATTCATTGGCGATCCACTGATTGGCATTTGGATCCGGTTCTACGAACCATTCGCATTCCGGTTTTTCTTTTTTTACTCTTTCTTTTTTTTCCATTTCGTAAATTATTAAATTGTTAAAGAATATATATTGAAAATTTATTTATTATTTGGAGAAATGTCTAAATTTTTCACCATTTTTATCCCCGCCCTAACATATTCATCAAAATTCCGGCGTTTTAAAAATTTATTCTGTAGTTTCACCTGCAAATCAACCAATTGCGGATAATTATGATTGGCGTAGTATCCTCTTTTATCCCAAGGCCAAAAAGCTTGTGCCTCGGGCATAGAAGTTAGTGCGAAAGCGGCAATTTCCGCTAGTGCCCAGATTTGATTTTCGCTTAGGCCAGAATCTGAATAATTATGGAGATAAATTTCAAAATAATGCGACAAAATTAATTCATGCGCCGTAATTCTCCTTTGAGTGTAAGCATTTTCTTTCCACCAACGCACAATTTTTGCACCGTTTCCCCAATTAGAAATTCCTTGATGAACTGGAGAAATGGCACACTCATATTTTTGATAATACCATTTGTATCCTGTAACTTTCTCAACGTATTTTGAAAATTTGCTATCAATTTCGTCCCAAGATTTTTGATATTCCGAACAGGAATATTTTAAGTATTTAGCTAATTTTTTATATTCGTTTTCTATTTCTATTTTTTTAAACCATAGGCCAGAGAATTGCAGATCGTATTTTTTGTCGATAATAAATTTTAGAGTCATAAAATTTAAATTATTTTTTATCTCACCCTCCACCCCTCCTCAGTTTTCTCCAAATCCCCCACTAACTCAAAGCCCGAAGCTTTGGCATGGCCGCCGCCGCCCAAATGGCGAGCCAAAAGCGAAACATCCACTTCCGGATGTGAGGTGCGCAGGCCGCCCTTCAATTTTCCGGGGCCTTCCTGACGCAGAAGCATCACGGCTTTCGCCCCAGAAATATTGCTCAAAAAACCAGCAATGTCCCCAAATAAATCGCTGTGGAGAATCTGTGAAAAATCTCCTTTCTCCAAAGCCTCGGCATGTCCGCCGGCCATCATCGCTGTCGCCAGGTCAGCGCGCGTCAAAACTGAAAAAGCAAAGCCGTAACGAGAATTAAAACGCAGATTCTCCAGAGCCAAGCCCCAAAGTTTCATGGTTAAAAGATCCTGATTATTTTTCAACAAAGCGGAAATTTTCCCAAAGCGCGCGCCGAGCTCCATCATTTGTGAAGCGATGCTAATTGTTTCTGAGCTGGTATTGGGATAGAGAAAATTATTGGTGTCGGTCAAAATACCGGTCAAAATACCGTCGGCAATGTCGCGAGAAATTTTTATTTTTTGGCTTTTGCAAAAACGATAGAGGAGCTCGCAGGTCGCTGACAATTCGGGATTTCTAATTTCCAAATCCGCCCAGGCCTGCACTTGCGGATGATGATCAAATTCAATGAAAAATGGCCGGGCGCTCAAGGGTTTTTTTAGTTCCTCCTTAATCAACTCCTCAATTCCCGTGCGGCTCAAGGCGCCGCAATCCAAAACCACCACCACGTCATAATCGGCTAAGCGGCTAGAAAAATCGCTGACGATCCGACCAGTAAAGGCTAAAAAATCGTAGGCATCGTCTTTCTTATTAATACAAAAAGCATCAACTGAAAGGTTGAGGCTCTGGGCAATCAAGGAAACAACATTGACTGCGGCAATCGCATCGCCGTCAGGATTGAGGTGGCCAAGAACTAGTAGTTTCTTGGCGCCTTTGATCTTGAGGGCGGCGCTTTGGAATTTACTTTCAAAATCCATATTCTTCGCCGAGTTCAAGGTCGTCTTCCTCACCGGCGCTGATTTTATTTAAAAGATTTTCAATCTTGGCCGCTTCTTTTTCCGTCGGGTCAAAAACCCACTGGAGCTTCGGCACTTCGCGCATTTTAGTTTTGGCCTGTAATTTCTTGGCTAAATTGCCAGATGCTTTGCGCAAAGCGGTTAAAGCGCTGCCGGTGAATTTTTCCGGTAAAACCGAAACGCCCACCGAGGCATAGCGCTGGTCGGAGGAGCAATTCACGTAAAGCACGGTCACCAAAACTTCCGGAAATTCCAATTCCCGCGAAACAATGGCCGCTAATTCTTGTGCTAATAATTCGTTGAAACGTTCTTTGGACATGGGGTTAGAGTTTATCAATAATCTTTTCTTCACGGTACATTTTCAAAATATCACCTTCTAAAATAATCGGATTGCCCTCAAAGCGCAGGCCGCATTCCAAATCTTTTTCCACTTCTTTTACGTTCTGTTTGCCGGATTGCAATTGAGTTAGCTTGCCGATGGCGATCATTTCATCGCCACGCATCACTTCCACGAGTGTGTCGATTAAAGCACGGCCGTCCAAAACTTTGCCGCCGACAATTTGGGCGCGCGGTTCAGTGCGGAAAATAGCAAGGATCTTGATGCGGCCTTCGTCCACTCGTCTGATTTCCGGCTTGATGAGCAGTTGCATTTC
>CAIMEI010000104.1 GCA_903839955.1 Candidatus Falkowiibacteriota bacterium
ACTTAGAAGTGATCAAGCGAGAGCTCAAAAAACTCAAAGAAGATTTTGAAAAAGCCATCAATGAATTAATCACCGGGCAAAACGCCGACAAACTTTCCGAAATCAAAAACCACCAAGACGAAATCATTTCTTTGACCACTGAAAAACAGGTTCTGATTAATAAAATTAACGAAGAAAACCTTCGCGCCTCTTCGGCGAGGGAAAGATTGAGATTACTAAGCGAACAGCTAATCAGCGTCGAGCGGGAAATTTCGGATATTAGCGCCAAGCTCGTCAAAAGCCAAATCAAGTTTGACGCCGAAAAAATCAATCAAGAAAAATCAGTTCTACTCAAACAAGCGGAAAATGTTAATCAGGAAATTGCTGAACTAGAAAAAAACATTCGCGCTTTAGAAAGATACGGCGAACGCCAGGATATCATTAATCAAATCAACGACAACCGCCTCAACCTCTCCGCCAAAAGAGAGCGCGCTAGGCTTTTAAAATCCCAGAATTTGGATATTGATCGGGAGCTATCCGACCTGAAAACCAAGCTGGCCAAATCAGAAATCAAATTTGATGCGGAAAAAATCAATGGCGAAAAAGAAATTTTGAATAAGCAAATCGCCGGCGTTGATGAAAAAATTCGCACCATTAAAGAGCGGGCGAACACCTTAGAAGAAGCACGCCAAGCCGAAAAAGAAAAATTATTCACCGCCCAAAAAGGCATCCAAGCACTACAGCAGGAAGTTAACGAACTAAACAACGAACTGAACGAACTAAAAATCAGCGCCGCCCGGCAAGAAACCAGGCTGGAAGACTTGGAAAATAATATCCGCACCGATGAACTGCAACTGGCAGAAATAAAAAATCACCCGGCGCCCGAAAACCTGGAAAGAGAAAAAAGTCTGAAAAAAATCGGCGATCTCAAGAGCCAGCTGGAACAAATCGGCGGCCTTGATCCAGAAACCGAAAAAGAATACGAAGACACCAAAACGCGCCATGATTTCTTGAGCGGCCAGACCAACGACCTCAACGAAGCCATTAAATCTTTGGAGAAAATAATTAACGAGCTAGATCTCAATATCAAAAATCGTTTTGAAGAAGAATTCAAAATGATTTCTCAGAAGTTCAGCGAATACTTCAAAATTCTGTTTAATGGCGGGGAAGCAAAAATCATGAAGGTGGAAAATACCGAGGAAGAAAAAAGCGCCGAAGAGCAGGAAGCGGCCGGCATCGTGGCGGAAAAACTCAAGACCATTAAATCGCTCCGCAAACTAAACGCTACTGGTTCGTCCGGCATTGAAATCCAGGCCATCCCGCCAGGCAAAAAAATCCAAAATGTCGCCATGCTTTCCGGCGGCGAACGCGCCCTCACCGCTATTGCCCTTATTTGCGCCATTATTAGCGCAAATCCTTCGCCATTCGTGGTTCTCGATGAAGTTGACGCCGCCTTGGATGAAGCCAATTCCGAGCGTTTGGCCCAGATTTTGGATGACTTATCCCACAAAACCCAATTCATCACCATCACCCATAACCGCGCCTTAATGAAAAAAGCCAATATCCTTTACGGGGTCACCATGCAATCCGACGGCGTTAGCAAATTGCTAAGCATCCGGCTGGAAGAAGCGGAAAACGCCAGATAGAAATTGGATAAGCAAAATTTATCAGCCATCAGCTAAAATAAAGTTGCCAAGTATTTGGCGACTTTATTTTTTAAAGCAGGAACGATTATGACCGCGAATAAAATTTACAGCGCCTCAGTGAGCGGGCTGGAGGCGACCCTCGTGGAGGTTGAAGCCGATCAAGGGGGCGGAGAATTCGGCCGCATTAGCCTGGTCGGGTTACCCGGACCATCCACCAATGAAGC
>CAIMEI010000105.1 GCA_903839955.1 Candidatus Falkowiibacteriota bacterium
ATTTCCGGAAAATCTTCCAACAGCTTGGCCAAACGCAAAACCGCTTCCACAATCGCCGCCTTGTCAGCTGGCTGGGCGCCGCGCGCACCGCTCAAAACTTTTTTAGCTTTCAAGGACTCCAGCATCACCAAAACATCTTCACTGGTCAGAGGGTTAATGCCAAAAACCACATCTTTCAAAATTTCCACGTAAATTCCGCCCAGGCCGACCATAATCGTGGTGCCCAGCGAAGCATCTTTGACGCCGCCGAGAATCAGCTCCACGCCGGTGCCGACAATCAATTCTTCAATCAAAATTCCTTCCAATTTGGCGTCCGGAAGATTAGCCGCTACGCGCGCCATGATTTGATCAAATTTTTCGCCCGCCTCTTCTGGCTTTACTCCCAAGGAAACGCCGCCGCAATCACTTTTATGCAAAATATCCGGCGAAACAATCTTGAAAACCATTTTTACTCCCAATTGCCGAGCGATTTCAATCGCCTCCTCTCTATTTTTGGCGACTTGGCTTTTTAGAATTGGTAAACCGTAAGCCCCTAAAATTGCCAAGGCGTGCGCCTCTGGGAAAGATAAAACTCCATCAGCTCGCGCGGCGGCGAAAATTTTCACCACGGCTTCGCGGTCAATGTCGGAAAATTCAACTACTTGGCCAGCCGGCTGTTTAGAATGTTCAAAAAATTTATTCAGCATGTCCAAAGCTTTCACTGCTTCTTCCGGAAAAGAGAAAACCGCCACGCCATTGTCTTTCAAAATTTCAATCCCGCTCTTCACTAACTCCTCGCCCATAAAGGCGGCGGCCACCGGCTTGCCGAATTTGGCTTTCGCGGCAATCAGGGCTTGCGCCGTGGCATCGATTTCCGTCATGGACTGTGGGGTCAAAATCAACAGAACTGTATCCACGTTTTTGTCGGCCATCACCGCCTCCAAGGCAGCTTGATAGCGATTGGCTTCGGCATCGCCCAGAAGATCAATTGGATTGTGCAGATTAGCCGCAGGCGGTAAGGCGGCTTGCAGGGCGGTAGTCGTTTCTGGCGACAAAACGGCTGGCACCAAGCCATCTTCCACCACGGCATCGATTGCCAAAACGCCCGGCCCGCCAGCGTTGGTCACGATGGCCAGGTTCTTGGCGGCTTTTATCGGGTTGGTGCTAAAAATTTTAATGTAATCAAAAAGCTCATTCACGGTTTCCGCGCGAATCACGCCGCTCTGACGAAAGAGCGCCTCATAAGCGGCGTCGTTGCCGGCCAAGGCGCCAGTGTGCGAGGCCGAAGCGCCGGCGCCCGCACCAGTGCGGCCGGATTTCAAGGCGATAATCGGTTTGGGATTGGCACCGCCGGTGATTTTTCTGATGGCCGCCATTAAAGGCTCCGAGTCGGCCAATTGCTCGACATACATCGCAATTACTTTAGTGTCCTCATCGTTGGCCAAATATTCCAAAATCGCCGTTTCGTTAATGACCGCCTTATTGCCGACGCTCATGAATTTGGAAAAGCCGATGCCCATTTCTTTAGCGCAATCAATAATTGCCGTGCACAAAGCGCCGCTCTGGGAAATAAAAGCCACCGAACCGGCCGCCGGCATCACCGCCGCGAAAGAAGCGTTGAGATGGAAAGCCGGGTTCATGATGCCCAGGCAATTCGGGCCAATAAGAGCAATATTGTATTTTTCGCAAATCGCTTTGATCTGGTCTTCCAGTTCTGGGTGGCCCGCTTCCTTGAAACCGGCGGAAATAATAATCGCGCCGGGAATTCCCAAGGAGCCGCCTTCTTCCATAATCGCCGGCACAATTGCCGCCGGCACTACTACAACCATCAGATCCACCGCTTCACCGATCGCCGACAGACTGGGGTAGCATTTCAAATCATAGAGCTCGGTCGCTTTCGGATTAACCGGGAAAATTTTGCCCGCAAATCCTTGGGTCGTTAAATTTTTGACCAGCTCGTTACCGATACTATCGCTCTTGGTGGAGGCGCCGACAATCGCCACGCTCCGGGGTTCAAAAATGGCTGTTAAATTTTTCATAATAATTTGCTAATTCTTAATTGAGGAATGCTTTAATTATAATATATCAGCAAAGTTTTGGGAATTTTTTTCGCATTAGTTGGCAGCGTGGCGGCTTTAGCCGCCTTTACGCTGTTGACAAAAACCGAGCTAATGCCCGGCTTTTGGTTTTTTTGTAAACTCGGCCACGCCGCATGCGAACAAGGCGAGTTATTTTGCGGCCGCGCCGCGTGCGAACGGAGTGAACTATTTTGCGGCTGCGCCGCGTGCGAAGTGAAACGAGCTTTACGCGGTGCCCCTATCCCGATTCGAACGGGGATTTCCGGCTTCGGAGGCCAGCGTTCTATCCATTAAACTATAGGGACCAGTGATTCGCCCTATTATTATACTGCTTTGCTGGTCGCTAGCAAGGGCGTGCTGGCTAACTATTTAATATTAGCCAAAAAATAGTCTAGTTTGCCCTCCTTCTTGACAAATACACAATCTTATGGTATAATACTTGGACGATTAATATTCATTAAAAAATACATATAGCATGAAAAGATTAGCATTATTCGCCATCGTAGTTATGGCCGTTACGAGCAGTTGCAAGAAAGAAAAAGATTGGAGCCCTTACGATGACTGCCAGGAACAAATTTGGTTAGCCGTCCCCAGCTACAATGCTGGATTGGACACGGTCTACGCTTTTGTCGGCAGATTAACATCTGGCAATACGGTAGACCTCAAAGATCTAGCCGGAAATCAAATTTCCGTGATTAAGTCGTGGAAGGACTGGCAAACACCAGTCACCTACAGCGCCAGCAGTATGAACTACTGCAAGTCGTTCGTTCAGGTGCAATACAGGGGGAGAATTATCACTGCGATTAATGTTTCTCCGACTTGGGCTTCGGTTGCCGACGCTAAATCTCTTGGCCAGTACAATCCACTGGTCGGAATATACTACGACCTTCGTAGTAATATTGTCTTCGAAGCTAGCACTAGACAGGATAATTTGTCTGGATTCATCCAGCTAGACTCACTGAAGTGCGGGACGAGCACGACCATGTTCGGCAACAATCTCTTTGAGAGGTGCCTGCCGGGACAAGACCCCAAAGGTCCGCACGATCTAGATGGTGTTGCTCAAGTAAAAAAAGATTCGCTTGGCTATTTGCTAATTAATGGCTATGGACAGGAGAGAATCCAAAAAATCCTCTAATAAAAAGAGGTTGAAATAAAAAAGGACTTACCAGTTAAACGGTAGGTCCTCTTTTTTTCGCAATTAGTGACGCTGGTCGGTGTTGATTAAAATTAATTTTTTCGCTCAGGTATTTTTGCCAATGAAAATTCTATAAATATTAAATTTTAATTGGCAAAAAACCAATTCGCTCAAAAATGAATTATAATCAACCCGCTATTTAATAAATCGGAAACTCCGTGCTATCCCCTCCAAAATTGCCGCGACTTTGTCGTGATCAAATTTCTTGATTCCCTGGTCGGGGGAATAATTCTCAATATTGGTGGAATGAATGGTGTATTCAACGGCATAACATTCCCCGTCTTCAAGGGTGCGGTAGCTGGTCGTTTCGTAATAGTTCCCCGCTCCGGCGTCGGCCAGATTTATTTTGGCAAATTGGCGGCCGCCAATCATTTCTTGGCTAGTGGTGCTTGCGCCTTGATCGGGTAAGAGGCAATTTTTCACCGCGTCGGAGTCAGCGCTTACTCCGATCGTGAATTTGGCGCCGCCAAAATTGGTCTGGGGCAAAAATTCCCGAGGGATTTCCACGACGTTAAAAAGCAGACCCAAAGCACTGCTTTCCGCGCGCCAATCCTGCGAGTAGCCGAAATCACTGCCGTGCATCACAAATTGGCTGGGATAAGAAAAAGAAAAAGTGCCGGCAGCATTGGTGTAAATATTATTTTCCTGGTTGGCGACTTGATTGCCTGAAACGCAGTTGGTGTAGATCGCTTTGCTATTATTTTCCAAAGAGGCATTGTCGCCCTTGCTCAAAAAAATCATTTTATCTTTTTCGTAGCGGATGCCGGAGCCGGAAACGGTTTGTGGCAAATAAAATTTTTGACCGTTAGGAAGAACAAAATCGACCTGGCTGCTCTCGTATTGCGCCTGAAAGTTTCCCTCCTGACAATAATAAGTTATGAGCGGCGTGGTGCTCGTCGCTGAAGGGACGACAACCGAAGAAGTGGCGACCACCGAAACTTGATGGCGGGGCCAAAGATACCAATAAAAAATTCGGACGCCAAGCAGGGCGATGATAATAACGGCGACAATGATAATTTTTTTCTTCATATCTTTGTATTATAGCATGAAATTTGCTGAATTATCTTTTTTCGCAAGGTATTTTCGCTGGACGAAAAAAATATAATTTAACAAATTTTTAGGGGCTGTTGGGCTTTATTTTAGGAAGGACCGCTTATAATCAGAAAAATAATAAGCTAAATTTTATTTTTATGTTTACCACCAAAAATCACTGGCAATTTCTAGGATTATTAACCATGGTCGCCGGTTTGCTGTTTCCGCCACCCGCTCAAGCCGCCTATCATTTTGCCAATTTTCAGGGAAAGCCGCCGATTCATCAGCTGGACGAAGGCGGCGCCAAACCGCTCGGCTTGAGTCCGGATCAGATTAAAAAAGTTTATAATCTGCCCGCCACCGGCGGGCAAGGAGTAATTGCCATCATCACCGCTTATGATGACCAAAAAATCGAAAATGACCTAAATGTTTTTAGCAAAAAATTCGGTTTGCCCGAGTGCAGCAGCAAAAATGGCTGTTTCAAAAAACATGCTCTTGGCACAGCCAAGGCGCCAAGCAATTGGTCGCTAGAGACTTCCCTAGATGTTGAGTGGGCACACGCCATCGCTCCCAACGCCAAAATTATTTTAGTGAGTGCCAAGACGCCAAGCGGTGCTAATTTCCTCAAAGCGATTGACTATGCCCGCAAACAGCCGGGAGTCGTGGCCATTTCCATGAGCTGGGGCGGTGCGGAATTTTCCGAAGAAACCACTTTGGATGACTATTTCAAAAAGGCCGACGCCAAAATCACCTTTTTCGCCTCCAGCGGCGACAGCGGTAATGGCGTTAATTGGCCAGCGGCTTCACCCTACGTGGTGGCCGTTGGCGGCACTTCTTTGAGTTTAAATTCTAGCGGCACCCTGCAGACCGAAAGCGCCTGGTCGGGAAGCGGCGGCGGGATTAGCGCTTATGAGTCCGAACCGGATTGCCAGCGCAATTATTCTCTCAGCAAAGCCAGCAATCAACGGGCAGTTCCGGATGTTGCCTATGATGCCGATCCCAAATCTGGTTTTTCCGTTTACTATTCCGGCCTCAAAAACAAAGGGCCCTGGTTTGTGCTCGGCGGCACCAGCGCCGGCGCGCCGCAATGGGCGGCCATTAAGTCTTTGGGCTTATCAGCGGATAACGCCAAATTCTATGCCGACAAAGCCAGCAGTCAAAACAGCAAATATTTCCGCGATATCAAAAGCGGCAATAACGGCGATTGCGGCTACTACTGCGAGGCGCGCAAACACTACGATTACGTTACTGGTCTCGGCAGTCCGCTGACCGTGAATTTCTAGAAATTGCCCAGCAAAAAAGGTCTCAAATTATGAGGCCTTTTTTTGAACTAAACTAATAAAATTTATTTCCCGTATTTCTTCCAAAAATCTTCCTTATCGCCGAAGCGCGCAAAGTGCTGTTTTACCTGGTCTTCTTGAGTTTTGAAACCCGGTTTGTCCGCGTGCATGATGCCGCACCAATATTTCTCCGTCCGACTGGCGATTTCCTTGGCGTAGAGCAAAAAGCCATTGGCATAGCCGCAATACATACAGCCCAATTTTTCCAGCGGATTCAAATAACTCAGCTTATTACGGTCCAAAATTTGGATGTAGGCCGAACGTTTGACCCTCCTAATTCCATAAAGAGGAAAACAGACGAATTGATAAAGCGAAGTGAGAATGTCTAATAAAATGACAGCAATAATTGGCAGCCAAATAAAAGGAATGGAAATTAGGTGCAGCCAGACGCGGCGCGATTGATACTTGCGGTAATCCATAAAAACAACTTAATTTATTATAGTTATATTATAGGGGTAAAGCCCTGGCACCACAAGGAGAAAGCGAACGAACAATGTTGGCAATCTGACGAAGCAGTTCGCTCAAAAAATAAGAGCCTCAAATAACCTACCGAGCCCTGACGGACTCGGTATTTTATATCTCAAGCTTCGCTTGTCCGCTTTCCCAATTGTCCTTTAGGCCAAAAGGTCAGCGACCAGGGCTCTCCTCCGAGGCCTGACGGCCTCGGTTTCCCCGGTAGAGTACAAAAACAGCCCAGAGCAATCCGGGCTGTTTTGAAAAAAATTTTATCTTATTGTAGCGGCTGATCGCCACCTGGTCCGGGTTGGCCACCGTTGTCGATCGGATTCGGTTGACCGCCGTTGCCCTGCCCGGGCTGACCGCCTTGACTGCCGCCGCGCTGTCCAGCGGCGATGATTGAGGTTTGATCAGTGAAAGAAACTGTCTTGGAACTGCCATCGGCAATTTTCACAGTTAAAGTATTGCCGGTAACCGTCGCGATATCGCCGGAAACGCGAGTGAGATTTTGACCATTGACCGCACCAGGCGTGCTACTCGCTCTACCGAAATTGCCACCGCGTCTTCCCTGCCCGCCGTTTGGCGTACTGCTAGCATTGGCGCCGCGATTACCGCCACCAAAGCCGCCAATCATGATTCTGGTGGCCGCCAAACTGCCATCGGCATTCAAGGTGCCCATGGCGGTGATGGTGGTGCCAACTTTCAAGTTATCCGGGGTGGTGGTGGCCAATTGCCGGCCGCCATAATTGCCGGCGGGAGCATTATTGGCTTGCTGTTGAGCTTGGCCGTTGTCCGGATTGGCATTTTGATCGGCAGTCGGCTGAGTGCCGCAACCAGCCAGCACCAAAGGCGCAACCAAGACCAAGGAACCAAGTAAAATGTATTTTTTCATAGTGGGGATGCCGGCTAGCGCCTATTTCTAGAGAAAAGTCTGGCCAGCGATTTAATTAATAGCGAAAAATAAAGCGATTTTAGCTCTATATTAAATATATACGCCGGACAAGTAAATATTATTTGCCCAATCAAAAACAACCTGGTAAAGTCCAGGCTGTTTTGGTGAAATGCTTATTTTTTGGCAGTAGTCTTTTTGACGGTTTTCTTGGTCACCACTTTTTTCTTAACGGTCTTTTTCTTCTTGGTCTTCTTGCCGTGCAAAGCGCCCAGATAAAGGTTATAGGCCCGGTTGGCATTAGCTTGCGCCTGGCTAGTTGCCTGGGCGGGAGCAGAAAAGGCGAAGCTGGCAAAAACAAAAGAAACAAGAAGTAATGAGCTGACAAAATAGTTTTTGATTTTTTTGTTCATATAAAAAAG
>CAIMEI010000106.1 GCA_903839955.1 Candidatus Falkowiibacteriota bacterium
ATGCAGTTTATCAGCAACATAATTCTAATTGTTGGCACCGGTATTTTTTTGGTGGTAATTAGTTTGCGATTGGGATTAGT
Organism: Candidatus Falkowiibacteriota bacterium; assembly: GCA_903839955.1. GTDB lineage: Bacteria > Patescibacteriota > Patescibacteriia > Patescibacteriales > UBA12465 > CAINDR01. Next base: position 81 of record CAIMEI010000106.1, read on the forward strand.
CGCTTTGTTGCCAGCAATCCTAGCTTTAATTATTACGCAGCTGCTTTCTCCTTGGGTCAAGCGCACTAGCTTGGCTAGTTTGCGCACACTCGGAGCCATGAGCGGCGAAATCCAAGAAAGCATCAATAATTTCAAGGTAATTGTGGCCTTTAACCGCTTCGATTATTTTCGCAATAAATTCAAAGAAGCCAACCGGGCCAATTATTCCGCTTCAGTTTCCGCTGGCGTGGCGAGCAATATCTTCAATCCCATTTACGTTCTGGCTTCTTCACTGGCTCAGCTCGCAGTCTTGGCCTACGGAATCTACCTGATATCTCAGGGGTATTTTACGATCGGCTTGCTGATCGGCTTCTTGCTTTATGTTAATAGCTTTTACAATCCCTTGCGCCAGCTGGCTTCGGTCTGGCCGTCGCTCCAGCTCGCCCTGGCCGGTCTGGATCGCATTTCCGAAGTCTTAGCCGTTAATTCCAACGTCAAAACCATCACCAAGGGAACAGCAAAAACGCTTTCGCCATCTTCTTTTCCGAACGCCGCGCTGGAATTCAAGAATGTATTTTTCCATTATATTCCTGGGCGGGAAGTGCTAAGCAATATTAATTTTGTCTTGGAGCGAGGCAAAACCTATGCCTTGGTCGGGCCGACCGGCGGCGGCAAAACGACTATCGCTTCCTTGATGGCCCGGCTCTATGATCCCACCAAGGGAACAATTTACCTGGAGGGAAGGGATCTGCGGCTTTATAATTCCCGGGAACGAGTAAAAAAAATCGGCTTTATTTTGCAGGAGCCTTTTCTATTCACCGGAACAGTTCGCGATAATATTTTGTATGGGAACGAAGATCATCAAAAATACTCCAACGATGAGTTGCTTAAAATTCTGAAAAAATCGCATTTAACCAAATTGCTTTCCCGCTTTTCTGACGGGCTGGACACGCGCGTGACTTCGGGTGGCGACACTATCAGCTTGGGCCAGAAGCAATTAATTGCTTTTATTCGCGCCGCTTTGCGCAGTCCGGACATTTTGATTTTGGATGAGGCGACGGCCAACATTGATACGGTTACTGAAAAACTCTTGGAGGAAATTATTGATAAATTGCCGCCGACGACCACGAGGATTATTATCGCTCATCGCCTCAATACGATTGAAAATGCCGATGACATATTTTTTGTGAACGCCGGAGAACTCGCCCATGCCGGCTCCATGCAGGATGCGGTGGATATGCTGCTGCACAATAAAAGGCAGAGTTAATAGGTAATCCTGGCTTTTTAAGGGTTTTTTTGCTATAATTATTTAGCAATTATTAATTATTTTTTTATGCGCCTTATTAACCCTGATAAAATCGGCCGCAGTTTCTTGAAGATTTTTGCCGTGGAATTTGTCCTAATTATTGTCATCGCCGTGGCCTTGATTCTCTTCTAATATGCCAGAATTGCCGGAAGTAGAAACGGTGCGCGCCGATCTGGCTGCCGTTTTAAAAAACAAGAAAATTTTGCAGGTGGCGGTTTTGTCGGATAAGTCCGCGCAACCATCGCCGGAATTTCTAAAAGAGAAGCTCACTGGCCGCTCTTTTTTGAGTGCCGATCGTTTGGGCAAGCTCTTGATTTTTCCTTTAGACAAAAAACTCTACCTCCTAGTGCACCTGCGAATGACCGGCCAGCTGATTTATGCCGACAGCCAGGGTTCGCGGGCCGGCGGCCACTCCAATCACGGAAAAAAAGAAGATTTGTCACCCGCCAGCCTGCCCAATCGTCACACGCGGATAGTGCTCAAACTTTCTGGCGGCGCTATTTTATATTTTAACGATTTGCGGAAATTCGGCTTCTGCCGCTTGGTAGATGAAGCTGGTTTGCAAGAGGCCAAAAAATCTTATGGCCTAGAGCCGCTGTCTCAGGAATTTAATCTGGACGCTTTGCAAAAGATGCTGGCTGGGAAGAAACAGAAAATGAAGCCCTTTCTTTTGAACCAGAAATTTATCGCAGGCTTGGGAAATATTTATGTGGACGAGGCGCTTTTTGCCGCCAAAATCCGCCCGGACCGCCTCGCCGTTTCGCTCAAGCTGGCGGAGATAAAAAATTTGCACAGTGCTATTCAAAGAATTATCAAATCGGCAATCAGCATGCGCGGCACCACTTTCTCGGATTATCGAGATAGCCGAGGGAAAAAAGGTAATTTTTCTTCCCGTTTGCAGGTTTATGGCCGGGGCGGGCAAGATTGCCCAGTTTGTGGCCGGAAAATCAAAAAAGTGAAGCTCTTCGGCCGCGGCACACATTTTTGCGAATATTGCCAAAAATAACGCCAATAAAGTCCGTCGGGTTTGACTTTTGCCCCCCGATGTTATATTGTTAGTCCTGTAATATTTTAAGGAAAAACCACTATGTCCCAAGACAACATGATCAAGCTTGAGTGCACGGAATGCAAGACCGTCAATTATTTTTCCCACAAAAATAAGAAAACTCTCAAGGAAAGATTGGAAATGAAGAAGTATTGCCCGAGCTGCGGCAAGCACACTAGCCACAAAGAAACGAAATAAGCGTTTAATCTAAACCCGCCCGCACGGCGGGTTTAGTTTTAGATAAATTTTAGCTAAAAATCTTATGCCCAAAGCTTTCGCCAAACCATTTCTCATCTCCCTGGTACTGATTACCTTTGTCGCCTGTTATTTTATCTTTAAGCCGTTTTTAATAGAAATCGTCGTGGCTGCTATTTTTGTCACGATTTTTTATCACCCCTACGAAAAGCTGGTGCAATTTTTTCGGGGGAGAAAGAATATCGCCGCTTTTTTGATGTGCCTGCTTTTGACGGCAATCATTATTTTGCCCGTCGCCGAAGGCCTGGTCTATGCGGCCAAGAAGTCCACCGTGGCCTATGGCGAAGCGGTGCAATATTTTTCCAATCACGATGCGGCCGATTTATTACAGACGCCGCTGGCGCAGAAATTACACGCCGACCAAATTGATATTTACAGTTTAAGCCACAGCGCTTTCGGCAATGTCCTCCTTGGTTTCTTTGAAAAATCTAGCAATTGGTTAGTGAATAGCGCTACCACCACCTTGCTAGAAACCACTAGCTTTATTTTATCGCTCCTGATAATCATCATTACGATGTTTTTCTTTTTCGTGGACGGGGAAAGACTGCTCAAACGGGTGATGTATCTTTCGCCTCTGCCCGACCAATATGACCGGGAGATTTTCAAAAAATTTAAAGAGGTGAGTTACACCACGATGGCCTCCACTTTTGTGGTCGCCGTCATTCAGGCCATTTTCGGCGGCCTGGGTTTTGCGATTATCGGTTTTCCGGTTTTTCTGGGAGCGATTTCGGTCGCCGTCCTCTCGCTGATGCCTTATTTTGGCTCGCTAATTTTTTATATTCCGGTCGGCTTGTATTATCTTTTGATGGGCCAGATTTGGCAGGGGATTTTCATTATTGCCTGGGGATTTTTATTCGTCGGCTCACTAGACAACTTAGTTCGCGCCTGGATGCTCAAAGGAAAAGCTCGTCTCAACCCGATTTTTGTGATCTTTTCAGTCTTGGGCGGCGTGATGCTCTTCGGATTCTGGGGCCTGGTTCTGGGGCCGCTGATTGTTGCAATCACCGCCACCGTCTTGCATATTTATGCCCTGGAATACTGCCAGGGGCACGAAAGCGAGGCCGACCCTTTGGCGCCGGAGGGAAATGAAGTATAATATAAAGAAATAAGAATTAACTAATAAATTTATGTTAGGAGAAAAAACCAAAAAGAACCTGGAAGACGCTTTCGCCGGCGAATCCATGGCTCGCAACAAATACGATTATTTTGCGAGCGTCGCCCGCAAGGCCGGCTATGTGCAAATCGCCAACATTTTTGAAGAAACTGCCCTCAACGAAAAAGAACACGCTAAACTTTGGTCCAAACAGCTGGAAGTCATTAGCGAAGATGTTGTTTCTGATTTAAAGAAGGCCCTGGAAGGGGAATTATACGAAACCAATGATATGTATCCCCGCATGGCGGAAGAAGCGGCCGCCGAAGGACATAACGATATCGCTTTGATGTTCCGCAAAGTTGGTGAAGCCGAAAAAGCGCACGCCGCCCGTTATCAGAAATTGATTGAAAATTTAGAGAAGGGCGAGGTCTTCAAAAAGCCGGCCCCGGTGCGCTGGAAATGCAATAATTGCGGCTATATCCATGAAGGCGACGCCGCGCCGATGATTTGTCCGACCTGCCTGCACCCACAAGCTCACTTTGAAGTTTTTGTGGAAACTTATTAATTAACTAATTAACTAACCATAAAATTATGAATAGAGTAGACCAAGTTTATTATTGCGAGCACTGCGGCAATGAAATCAAATTCACCAAGGACGGCGGCGGCAAAGTTATTTGCTGCGGGGAAGAAATGAAACCAAGAGATTAAAATTAAGATCACTGAAATATGAGCAGTCGAGTAAACCGAATTTATTTCTGCCGCCACTGCGGCACTGAAGTGGAATTTCTCCAAGACGGCGGTGGCCACGTGCACTGTTGCGGCGAAGAGATGGTTATCAAGAAGGAGGGCAGTAACGGTGAGGAGTAGGAGCTAAAGGTAATTATTTGGATAAAGGGGCGCCAAAGCGGCGTCCCTTGTCTTTTTTACCCGGAAATAGTAAGATAATTTTGCGATAAACAAGCATTTGCGGGATTGTTGTAGTGGCAGCATATCTCTCTCCAAAAGAGCAGGCGGGGGTTCGATTCCCTCATCCCGTGCACTAACAAAAAATCTCCCGAGATGGGAGATTTTTTGTTAGCTGACGCGTAGCGGCAGGGGGAATCGAACAGGTTGGCAGCGAGACGCGAGATATTTCGGAAGAAATAGCGAGCAGTCGAGCGTCGGACGAACCGCTAAATGCGGTTCGGACGCCAACCCTGGACACGCAAGCGAGGCGCAATTTCGGCGCCGAGCGAGCACGACAAATTCCCTCATCCCGTGCACTAAAAAACTGCTTATTTCGAGTAGTTTTTTTGTTTTAACTTTTAAAAAATCACTATAATTATGGAAAACACTGCCTTTCTGCTATAATAAAAAGGGTTCTCTAATTATTTATACTTTATTTGCATAAAAATAACTAACACTACCATGGAAAAATTTAATCCACAAGGTTATCGCGATAATCTTGCCAAAGAATTGAAAGATACGAGGGC
>CAIMEI010000107.1 GCA_903839955.1 Candidatus Falkowiibacteriota bacterium
ATACAACAATATTACCTCGGATTGGATTACCGATACCAATTATAGCGCCGAAAACCTAGGCTACGGCACCAACTACTCCTTTGCCGTCAAGGCGCGCAATGCTGATGGGCTAGAGTCGGATTACGCCACGACATCGACTAGCACAATCGGCTACCCCGACATTCCAACGGACGTTTCGGCGGTCGCTGGCGATGGCCAGGCAACTATTTATTTTTCCAGCACCCATGATGGCGGCTCGCCAATTACCAACTACTGGATAATGTCGCCCGATGATGAAAATATTTGGGTTGACGCCACCTCTTCCCCGGCAATTGTCCCCAATCTCACCAACGGCCAAAGCTATACTTTTACTGTTCAAGCCTTTAACACTTTCGGCGGTCTTAGTCCAAGTTCGCCGAGCGCCCCTATTGTTCCTAATCCACCAGTTATTACTCCCCCCGTATCTAGCGGAGGCGGCGGCGGCGTGATAACGATTGCGCCCATTACTCTTTTGGCGGATAAGAGCGCTGACGCCCCGCTATTTAGCATTTTGGGCGGACAAAATGTCTCCTCGCCCAATTTACAAATAGTGTTCAACGCCAATCCAGACACCGTAAGCGGCTACGCCCTTTCTTTGGATCCTAATTTTAATAATACTAGCATCGCCAAATACGGCACCAGCACCAATTTCACGCTTACTGACAAACCGGGAAAATATCAGCTTTACGCCCGTCTTTACTCTAAAACCGGCACTTACCTGCAAGGGCAAGTAGCGGTTGACTATGAAATTCCGTCAACCGAAAAAGATCAACCCAAAGCAGTCGTCGCCCCCGTGGTCAAAACCCTCCCGGCCGTTAAAATTGATCAAAAATTAACTAATAGGCTTAAGGGGAAATTATTAATTCAGGTGGAAAATAGCGGTGATGTCTGGTACGTTTCCCCTAGAGATGGGGCGCGCCGAGCGATCGGGCAAAATGCCGATATTCTCACCGCTCTACGCCAGCAAGCGACAGGAATCAGCAATGCTAATTTAAACAAAATCCCCACCGCCGCCTCTTCCCTCGCAAATCTAACCCAAGACAGCGACCATGACGGCTATCCAGACAACACTGAGCTGGTAAACGGCTATAATCCCAACGGCCCAGGAAAATTGGTTATTAACAAAAACTTCGCCGGCCAGCAAAAAGGAAAATTTTTCCTTCAAGTACAAAATCGCGGCGAACTTTGGTATGTTAATCCCGCCGATGGCAAAAGATATTTCTTGAATTCTTCAGCTGACGCCTTGAGTCTAATCAAAAAATTAGGGCTGGGAATCAGCAACCAGAATCTAGCTAAAATCGCTATTAAAAAATAGTCTTCTCGCAACAAATCAAAAAAACTCCGTTGATACGCGGAGTTTTTTGTATGAACTAAAAGCGAAGAAGAGCTAAGCCGATAATAATAAAAACTATTCCATTTGGACCTTAATATCCGTGCGTTCGTTTTTTACTTTCAAAGACAGAACAGTAAAAGCGCCCAAGAAAACAATAATACTAGAAACCAAGAAGACATAATCATAGGCATCTACTTGGGCCTTGAGAGTAATGAGGCCGACGTACTTTTGAATATCCAGCAAATTATGACTCTGCAAAACACTGAGCTTGCTAATACGCAAAACATTGCTTTCGGTGCGATTACTGAGAATCGTGGCAAAAATGGCGATGCCGAAAGCGCCGGCGATATTGCGCACCAGAGCTAAAACTGAAGAAGCGATGCCGATTTCATGCGGATCAACCACCGAGGCGACAATGTTCGTGCGCTGAGCCATCCCAAAGCCCAAGCCGAAAGCCATGACGGAAAGCGGTAAAATAATATCCAGCGCCGTTGACTTGGGGTCGAGATGGGAGAACAAAAAGATACCGAGGGCAGCCACGATGGTGCTGGCAAAAATAATGTAGCGCGCTTGGACTTTGCCGGTTAAAGCCCCGCCCAAAGGCGAAGCCAGCATCATCATGAAAGCCATCGGCATAAACAGGTAGCCGGATTCCGTGGCGGTATAGCCCAAAAAGATCTGGGCGAAAACGGGAATCAAAAATAGTCCGCCCATCATTCCCATGAAAACAATGAAGTTGTTCAATAAGGTATTAACGAAGGCCGGGATTTTGAAGAATTTCAAATCTACAATCGGCTCTGGTGATTTTTGTTCAATTTTAATAAATACGCCCAAAAGAACGACCACTAGAAAATAACAAATCAAACTGCTTACCGAGAACCAGCCCCAGTCCAAACCTTGGTCCAGTACCAGCACCAAAGCAGAAAGCATGCCGCCGAGCGCGAAAGCGCCCCACCAGTCGAAATATTTTGTCTTCACCTCGGAACGCGATTCGTTGATAAAACGCAGAGCCATGAAGACGCCCAAAATGCCAATCGGCAAGTTGATCAAAAAAATTGAACGCCAGCCGAAATTATCAATCAGCGGCCCGCCGATGAGCGGCCCAAAAACAGCAGCCACCGCAAAGGAAGACGACCAAATACCAAGGGCCTGAGCGCGCTCTTTGCCCTCCCGAAAAGTGACCGCCAAAATCGCCATCGCCGTCGGATAATCGGCCGAGCTGGCAATGGCCTGAATCACGCGAAAAACTATGAGCGAACTAAAGTTCCAGGAAATACCGGCTAAAACCGAACCAAAAATAAAAACGG
>CAIMEI010000108.1 GCA_903839955.1 Candidatus Falkowiibacteriota bacterium
TAACCGCCCAGGCCTATAAAAGAAAAATAAAATTCTTTTCCGAGTTAATCAGCGCCAAGACGGCTCAAGAAATTGCCAGCCTCAAGAATGGCGAACTCCTTTTGTTGGAGAATTTGCGTTTTGAAAGCGGCGAGGAAAAAAATGATCGGGACTTTGCCAAAAAACTAGCTTCCTTGGCCGACCTCTACGTTAACGACGCTTTTGCTGTCTGCCACCGCGATCAAGCTTCGGTTTCGGCAATTAAAGATTTTATTCCTAGCTATGCCGGCTTTCTGTTAATCAACGAGGTGGAAGCGCTCGCCAAAGTAATTAAGCCCAAACAGCCGCTCGTGGCCATCATGGGCGGAGCCAAGGTGGATACCAAGGCACCCCTGATCGAAAATATGCATCAGAAGGCGAAATTTGTGTTGATTGGCGGGGCATTGGCTAATAATTTTTTCAAAGCTTTAGGTGAAGAAGTCGGACTTTCCTTGATTGATGAAGCCAGCCTGGTCTTTGCCAAAAAATTTATCAAACGCGGCCGAATGGATGCCAAGATTATCCTTCCGGTTGATGTCGCAGTGCAAAACGGCGGCAAAAAAACCATCAAGCCGGTGGGTTCGCTCAATAAAAAAGATCGCATCATGGATATCGGTCCGGAAACCGTCGCTTTGTTTGCTACCATCATCAAACAGGCGGCAACCATCGTTTGGAACGGACCAATGGGTTGTTTTGAGGACAAGGCTTTTGCCGCTGGCACCATCGCAGTCGGCCGCTTAGTAGCGGCTCGTTCCAAGGGGGCGGCCTGGGGCGTAGTCGGCGGCGGCGAGACCGTGGAAGCGGTCAAGCTAACCAAGATGTCCCAGCACATTGATTGGATTTCGACGGCGGGCGGGGCGATGCTTTCTTATCTGGGCGGTGAAAAGATGCCCGGCCTAACGAAAATCGTTACCCAATAAACATATGATCAAAATCAAAAAACTTAGCGCGCGCGAAATTTTGGACGGCCGCGCTTATCCGAGCCTGGAGGTTAAGGTTGTTTTGGAAAACGGCTTAGAGGCCAAAGCCTCCGCTCCTTCGGGAGTTTATCTGAATACTTTTGAGCCCAAGGAACTGCTTGATGATTCTGCTGTTCCCGGTGTTTCGCGCGCCCTCGCCGCTTTTGAAGCGGTGATTGCTCCGGCGCTGAAGGGCAAGGATCCGCGCCAGCAAGGAGAAATCGATGATCTGCTCTTGGCCCTGGATGGAACGGAAGATTTGAGCCGCTTGGGAGTAAATGCGATTTTTGCCACCTCCATCGCTTGTGCCAAGGCGGCCGCTTTGGCTGAAAAAAAAGAGCTCTACGAATATTTGCAAGCGACTTTTTCTTTGCCGGCGGCCAAGAATTTGCCTTTGCCAATTTTCACGATGTTTAACGGCGGCTTATACGCCGACACCAGCTTGGATTTTCAGGAATACCTCTTACTCGCCAAAGGAACGAGCGTGCGGGAAAATGTCCGCTTGGGCCGGGAGATATACCAAGCTCTCGGTCGAGTGCTGAGAGAAAACGGTTACGACACGGACACGGGAACTGAAGGCGGCTATGCTCCAGATTTGGACTCTAGTATTCAAGCGCTGGAAATGATCCGGGCCGCGGCCATTAGCTCCGGCTATCAAGCGGATCGGGATTTTTCTTTGGGAGTGGACTTGGGAGCTTCTTTATTTTTTGATCAGAATGAAGAGAAATATATTTTTGCCGCCGCCCACCAACTAGTTAGCAAGGGCACTTTGGCGGGTATCTATCAAGATTGGCTAGCCAAACAGGGGGTGGATTATTTGGAAGATCCGCTGGCGGAAGATCGTTTTGCTGATTGGCGTGAACTGACTGCCGCTTTGGGCGACCGCGTGGTGATTGTCGGCGACGACCTTTTTGCTTCCCAAATTGATCGTTTGCGCCAGGGCTTGAAAGAAAAAGCGGCTAATGCTATGGTGGTAAAACCGGTTCAGGCCGGCACCCTTACCAGGGCAATAGAATGTGTTAAATTAGCCAAAAAATACGGGTATCAGCTCATTGTTTCGGCGCGCGGCGGCGAAACTAATGATGACTTTATTGTTGATTTTGCGGTCGCTAGCGGTGCCAAATGGTTGAAATCAGGAGCGCCGGCGCGCGGTGAAAGAGTAGCTAAATACAATCGTCTTCTAGAAATTGAACTATTATGCCAGGAGAAAACACCAGTCAAAAAATAAGCGACGAGCCCCTCAGTAAAAAGCCGGTGGTCTTTTTGCTATTGGACGGCTGGGGCGTGGCTCCCGAAGGTGAGGGCAATGCGATTGGCAAGGGGAACTCCAAGAAGTTCGCCAAGCTTTTAACGGAATATCCGGCCAGCGTTTTACGAATAGAAGAGAAGGGGGAGGCCAAAAGATATCAGCTTTTGGGCGGAAACGGTGCTTTTGCCAAAGAGTTGTCCCGTCTGGGCCTTAGCCAAAGCTATCTGATGGAAAGTGAAAAAGCGGCCGCTGTACTTGGTTTTTTGGTCGGTGCTGAAAATGTGGAGCGGATTTCTTATCAAGTTATTTCCTCTCCAGTTTGTGAATCCTATGAACTTGAACCAGCCATGTCGCTGGAAGAATTGAGCCGGGTGGCAGTTAAAACCATCAGAGAGGGAAATTTCGATTTTTTATTAATCAGTTTGGCCAACCTAGAAGCCGTGGCGGCTTCCGGAAACCTGGAGGCAACCAAGAAAGCGGTGGCCAAGGTTGATGCTTTTTTAGGTAAGATTGCCGAGGAAGTGCTAATCAAGAAGGGGATTTTGCTGATTTCTTCGTCCGCCGGCCATGCGGAGAGAATGGTGGATATTCGTACGGAATTAGTAGACAAAGAGAATACCTTAAATCCCGTGCCGCTAGTTTTGGTCGGGGAAGAGTTTAAGGGACGGTCTTTGTTTGGTAATGACGCTCCGGGCGGCGATTTGAGTTTATTGGAACCAATTGGCGCACTGGAGGATTTGCCCAAAACAATTTTTGGCTTGTTGGAATTAGCGGAATCTGCTAGCATAGAGGGTAATAGCTTATTAAGTGAATAAAAATAATTCTTTAAAAATATTTTCTGTAAAAATAAATTGCCTGTTTTTTTCTTCGTTTCTGCTTAATACTCTTTATTTTGTTCGCCCTCTTCTATTAATTAGGAGAGGGTTTTTATTTAGCCCAACAAAAAATCCAGCCTGCGCTGGATTTTTTTGAAAGATACTTATTTTTTAGATCAGCCAGACGAGCAAGCTGGCGGCCAAGCCAATCAAGGCGCCGACCAGGGCTTCCAAGGGGGTGTGGCCGATTTGTTCTAGTAGTTTTGGATAGCTATCCTTGATGAACTCATCTTCTTTGAGGTCTTTTACTAGGACGTTCAAGGTTTTGCCGTGTTGGCCGAGATAGGTGCGCAGGCCGACGGCATCAGTGATGACCACCGAAGAAAAAACTGCGCAGGCGGCAAAGAGCGGGGAAGCTATTCCTTGCTTGAGAAAAACAATGGTGGTTAAGGCGACGACGATGGCGGTGTGCCCGGAGGGCATGCTGGCGTAGGCGAAAAAATCGCGGAACTTCAAGTTTCGCCAGCGGTTTTTGAGAATAAACTTCAGCCCCTGGGCGGCAAAGAAAGCCAAGATCGGGGCTGTTAAAAAATCGTACATATTGTTAGATATCCAAATTTTGTACTTTCTTGGCGTGGGTTTGAATGAAATTTTTGCGCGGGCCGACGTTGTCGCCCATGAGCATATCAAAAATTTGGTCAGCCTTGGCGGCGTCCTCCACGGTCACCTGTTTCAAAATGCGCTTTTCGGGATTCATGGTGGTTTCCCAGAGCTGGTCGGCATTCATTTCACCTAAACCTTTGTAACGCTGAATGGTGATGCGGGAATTTTTTTTCTTTTCGTCTTCTTTTTTCTCGGCTTCCTTTTCTTCTTCGTTCATGGTGATTTCGTCGATCTCGCCTTCATCGGTTTCTTCTATAACCTCTTCCGAACCGATGGAGCCGCCGAATTCCTCGATGATCCGATTTTTTTCTTCGTCGTTATAGGCGTAGCGAATCGCCGTGCCCTTTTTTATCTGGTAGAGAGGCGGTTGGGCGATATACATGTGTCCCGCTTCCACGAGCGGTTTGAAGTGCCGGAAAAACAGAGTCAGGAGCAAGGTGCGAATATGGGAGCCGTCGACATCGGCATCGGTCATGATGATGATGCGGTTATAGCGCAGTTTTTCCAGGTCGAATTGGTCGTCGATGTTGGTGCCGAGAGCGATGACGATATTTTTTACTTCGTTATTGGCCAGCATTTTGTCGAGACGGGCGCGTTCCACGTTCAGGATTTTACCGCGCAAGGGCAGAATGGCTTGAAAGCGGCGGTTGCGTCCTTGTTTGGCGGAGCCGCCGGCGGAGTCTCCCTCCACGATGTACATTTCGCATTCCTCAGCTTTGCGGCTGGAACAATCAGCGAGTTTTCCTGGCAGGGTCATGCCTTCCAGGGCGCCTTTGCGCAAAATGGTGGCGCGGGCGGTGCGGGCGGCCAAGCGCGCTTGAGCAGATAGGACGCATTTGTTGACGATCGCTTCGCCTTCTTTGGGGTGTTCTTCCAAGAAGGTGGCAAAAGATTCGCCGAAACTTTGTTCGACGTAACTTTTGATTTCGGCATTGCCGAGCTTGCCCTTGGTTTGTCCTTCAAATTGCGGATCGGGAAGCTTGACACTGATGATGGCCGTCAAACCTTCGCGGACATCTTCACCGGTGAGATTTTCATCCTTTTCTTTTAAAAGATTTTTGGCGCGAGCATAATTATTCAAAGTTCTGGTGAGGGCGGTGCGGAAACCGACTAGGTGAGTGCCGCCTTCGGGGTTGTGGATGTTGTTGGCGAAAGAAAGAACGTTTTCGTTATACTCGTCATTATATTGCAAAGCCACTTCCACACGGCTTTCGTTGACGTCTTTGTCCAAATAAAAAATGGTTTCGTTCTTGACGCTTTTGTTGCGGTGCAGGGAGCGGATATAGGACTTGATGCCGCCTTCAAAGTGGAATTTGTATCTTTTGGGGCGATGTTCGGGGCGGGCGTCGATGACGTTGATGGTGATGCCCTTGGTTAAATAGGCTTGCTGGCGCAATCTATCCAAAATTTTCCCCCAATTGAATTCTAATTCGGTGAAAATTGTGCCGTCTGGCTTGAAGGTGATGGTGGTGCCACTGCCGGTGGCCTTGCCGACTTCTTTGATGGCGGTTTTTGGTTTGCCGATTTCATATTCTTGGGCCCAGGCTTTGCCATCTTGATGGACCTCCGCTTTCAAATAAGTACTCAAGGCATTGACCACGGAAACGCCGACGCCGTGCAGGCCGCCA
>CAIMEI010000109.1 GCA_903839955.1 Candidatus Falkowiibacteriota bacterium
ACTGGATATATATAAAATCTAAATATATATTATGACCATCAAAGTTGACCAAGAAAAATGCGTCGGTTGCGGTATGTGCGCCGGTCTTTGCCCGGAAGTTTTCGCCATGGCGGAAACCGGCAAAGCCAAGGTAATCGGTAGCAACGAAGATTGCGCCAAAGAAGCGGCCAATTCCTGCCCGGTGGAAGCAATCAGCGTGGCCTAAGAACTTATAAATATTGCTTTAAAGCCAAAATATGGACAAGATTTTTGAAAAATCTGGCGACCAGCTCGGTCAACCGGAAGTTTTACCACAGGGAACGCCCAAGCCGGAACAAGCGCCTAACCCGGAAAAATCAGCCGAACAAAAAATTGGCCAGGCCGTAGAGGGCGAAGGGAATAATTTGGCCACCGAAAAGGCTGGTGAAGCCAATACCCAAAAGGCCGCCCCCGCCAAAACTGCCGCTCAGCAGAGAGAGGAGGCAATTGATCGCATCTTGTCCGACGGACTGGGTGATATTTTTGTCAGCCTGCCGCCCAAGAAACAGCAGGAATTCAAAGTAGAGGGCGAAAAGACGGTCAAAAAAATTAACGAATTATTGGAGAAAGGCAAGCTCAGCTTGGACACCCTCGTTAAATTAATCCGCAAATGGCTGGCCCACATTCCGGGCGTTAATCGTTTCTTTTTGGAACAGGAAGCCAAGATCAAAGCGGATAAGATCATGGAAATAAACAAGTAAATAATTTATCACAACTCTATGTTCGCTCTCGGTTTCGACCCCATGCCCTTTATTATCGGCGGCGCCTCGCTTCTGGTTTTAGTTTTACTACTGCTTTTAACCCGCTGGATAATTCATGAACAAGCCACCAAAAACGGCTATCATCGCCATGCGGTTTTTTTGATTAAACTGCCCAAAGAAAAACCGAAAGATCAGGATCAGGAATTCACCGTCCAACAGCTGCACGAAGAAATCGCTCGCGGGGAAACAATTTTTAGCAGTATCGGCGGCCTCAAAGCTGAAAAAGGTTTCCATGCCTGGCTCTACGGACGAGACGATCATTTTTCCTTTGAAGTCGTGGCCAGCAACAACAAGATTGCTTTTTTTGTGGTCATGCCGCTAGACAAAGCGCGCTACCTAGAACAGCAAATCCACGCTTATTATCCGGACGCTTCCATGGAAGAAGTCCCGGACTACAATATCTTTTCGCCCGACAGCCAGATCGTCGGCGCCTATTTGAAAACCAAAAAACATTTCGTTTTTCCGCTCCACACCTATCAAAAAATGGAAGTGGACCCGATGAATTCGCTCATCAATATCATTTCCAAATTGGATAAAAACGAAAGCATTGCCATCCAATACGTTGTTCGCAGTGCGCACAAAGAATGGCACGGCAAGACCAGGAGCATCATCGGCAATATTCAAAAGAAAAATTCCGTTTCCGAGGGGATGAAGGCGGGCGGTTTTTTCTATGAGGCGGTCAAAATGTTTAGCCACCCAGAAAAGAAGCCGGAAGATCAGCTGAGTCAAAAAAAATTAACCCCGCAAGAAGAAGAATTGCTCAAGGGTATGGAAGAAAAAAATGCCAAAGCCGGCCTGGATGTCAATATTCGCCTGGTAGTTAGTGCGCCCAGCAAAGAAAAGGCGATTATGTATCTCAACAACATCGGTGATTGCTTCATGGAATACAACCACTATTCCTACGGCAATAGTTTCACGCGGGCGGTGAAGTCGCCGCGCGAAATCACCGATTTCATCTACCGCCGTTTTAATGAGCGCATTGCCTCTTTGCTCAACACCGAGGAATTGGCTAGCTTATTTCATTTTCCGCTCAAGAACGCCGAGACACCAAACATCCTGTGGCTCAACTCCAAGGTAGCGCCGGCCCCAAGCGAGGTGCCGAGCGAGGGCTTACTGATGGGCTATAACACTTATCGCGGTGTCAAAAAAGAAATCCGCTTCAAAAATGCCGATCGCCTGCGCCACACCTATATTATTGGTAAATCCGGCGTCGGTAAATCGGTTTTGCAAACCGACATGGTCATCCAAGATATTGAAAATGGCCATGGTGTCTGCGTTTTTGACCCGCACGGCGATTTAATCACCGACATCCTCAACCGCATTCCTGCGGAACGCGCCGAAGATGTGATTATTTTTTCGCCCGCCGACATGCAGAGGCCGATTGCCTTTAATCTTTTGGAATACGATCCGCGTTATCCAGAACAAAAAACTTTTGTCATTAACGAAATGATCGGCATTTTTGACAAGCTGTACGACCTAAAGGCCACTGGCGGCCCGATGTTTGAACAATACATGCGCAATGCCTTGCTGCTGATTATGGACAGTCCGGAAACCGGCTCCACCCTTCTGGAAATCCCCAAAGTTTTGGCCGACGAAAATTTCCGCCGCATGAAACTGACTAAATGCAAAAACGCCACCGTCGTGGATTTCTGGCGCAAAGAAGCCGAGAAGGCCGGTGGGGAAGCGGCGCTGGCCAATATCGTCCCTTACATTACTTCCAAGCTAACGCCTTTCGTTTCCAACGACATGATGCGCCCGATTATCGGCCAGCAGGACAGCTCTTTTAACTTCCGCGACGCCATGGATAGCCAGAAAATTATTTTGATAGATTTGCCCAAAGGCTTAATCGGAGAGATGAATGCTTATTTATTGGGGATGATCGTGGTCGGCAAAATTTTGATGGCCGCTTTGTCGCGTACCGACATGCCGGCTGACCAGCGCAAAAATTTTTATCTCTACATTGACGAGTTCCAAAACTTCACCACCAATTCCATCTGCCAAATTCTTTCCGAAGCCAGAAAATACGGCCTGGGACTAATCATCGCCCACCAATACATCGGCCAGCTGAGTAAAAATCAGAACTCCGAAATCAAAGACGCTGTTTTCGGTAACGTCGGCACCATGATCGCCTTCAAGGTCGGCGCTGAAGACGCCGAGTTTTTGGTCAAAGAATTCGGTCCCGTTTTTAATGAATACGATTTAGTAAATGTCGCCAAGGGTACCGCCAACATCAAGTTGCTCGTGGACAATGCCGCTCTCCGACCCTTCTCGCTGCAAACCATCTGGCCGATTCTCGGCACCGAACATCAGGAAATGGGCGAAAAGATCCGCGCCCTTTCTCGTCTGAAATATGGCCAAGACCGCAGTATCGTGGAAGCAGAGATTGCCAGGCGCGCCCTTTTGGTCTAAAATAAAGCCCTATGCCTAGTTTATATCGTGATTATCGACCACAAGACTTTTCGCAAGTTTTTGGCCAAAATCACATCAAAATAACCCTCAAAAACGAACTAATTGCCGGCCGAGTAGGCGGAGCCTATCTTTTTTGCGGCCCCCGCGCCGTGGGGAAAACCACTCTGGCGAGAATTTTTGCCAAAGCCGTGAACTGTGAAGAACGAAAAACCGGCGAGGCCGAACCTTGTAACCATTGTCCGTCTTGCGTCAGCTCCAGTGCCGGTAAAAATTTGGATGTCATTGAAATTGATGCCGCCTCCAACACCGGAGTGGACCATGTCCGGGAAAATATCATTGCTTCCGCCCGCCTGGCGCCCAATGGCCACTTATACAAGGTTTTCATCATTGATGAAGTGCACATGCTCTCCACGGCCGCCTGGAACGCTTTATTAAAGATCATGGAAGAGCCGCCGGCGCATATTCTATTTATTTTGTGCACGACCGAAATTCATAAAGTACCTTTAACTATTATTTCTCGCTGTGAGCGCTTTGATTTCAAGCGCATCAGCTTGGCAGACACCATTGAAAAACTGAAGCGCATCGTTGCCAAAGAGGGCATTGAAGCCGACCAAGAAGTGCTGGCGGCGATTGCTCAACACTCCGGCGGGCATTTGCGCGATGCTGAGAGCTTGCTCGGCCAAATCATCGCGATTAGCGGCAAAAAAATTGATCAAGAAAAAGCGGAATTAGTTCTGCCCAAAAATAATAACCGCGAAATTTTGGAATTGCTAGATTATCTAGCCAAAAAAGACAGCGCCAAAGCTCTGCGTCTGATTAATGGCCTTTTGGATAGCGGTGTTAATATCAAGAATTTTATTTCCGAAGCGGTGGAGCTGATTCGCAAATTACTACTAAATAAAGTCAGCCCCGGTTTAGCCGAAAATGTCGGTCTGGATTTCGGGGAAAACTTGGAATTGAAAATTGATGAACTTCAGGAAAAGCTGAGCTTATCCGACATTATTCGTTTCGCCGAGCGCTTCAATTCCTTGGCCAGCGAACAGAAAAACGCCCTCATCATTCAGCTTCCCCTGGAATTAGCAATTATTGAACTGTGCTTGAACCAGGAAGCCGGGCGGGAAAAACCGGTGAGCGCCGCTCGCCCGACGCCAGCATCAATTGCCAAAAAAGAAGAAGCACCGAATCCTCCCCCAAGTATTTCTAGCCCGAACAAAAATATTGAGCTAAAAGATGCGAGCTCAGTCAGTTCAGAGGAGCTAGAAAAAAAATGGGTGGAATTCTTAATTAAAATAAAACATCTGAACCACTCGCTCTCCTTCGTCATGCAAAATTGCCAGCCGGAAGGAATTCAAGAAGGCACCCTGATGCTGGCCTTCAAATACAAATTGCACTGCGACCGGATTAACCAAGAAGACATCCGCGACTTAGTAGAAAAAACGCTCGCCGAAGTCTATGGCGCCAATCTGCGGATTAAGAGCCGCTTGGATGACAGCTTGGTGATTACGCCGCGCGATACTTCCAGCGCACCGCGCGAAGAAGAAAAAAAAGATGAACCAAAAGCCGCAGAAGGGAATGCTTTTATCAATAATTTCTTGCAGACTCTCGGCGGAGAAATAATAAGCTAAAAATATGCTAGATTTAAAATTAATTAGAGAAGAAACGGGAAAGGTCCGGGCCGCTCTCCTCAAACGGATGGCGCCGGCCGATTTGGATTTAGAGGCAATTATTGAGCTGGATAATTCCCGCCGCACTTTGCTCCAAACCGTGGAAGAGAAAAAAAGCGAACGCAATCGCTCCTCCAAGGAAAAACCGAATGAGGAGACAATCAACCGCATGAAAGCGCTCGGTGAAGAAATTAAGGCCGAAGAAGAAAAACTGAACAGCGTGGAAGAATCTCTGAAAGAAAAAATGTCCGCCTTGCCCAATCTTCCGGCTGACGATGTCGTTGCCGGCGGCAAAGAAAATAACCGTGCCATCTACACTTTCGGCGAACAACCGAAATTCAGTTTCACCCCGAAAGACCACGTCGAGTTAGCCACCGAATTGGGCTTAATCGATTATCCGCGCGCCGCCAAAATGTCCGGGGCGGGCTTTTGGATCTATAAAGGCGCCGGCGCTCAACTGGAATGGGCCTTACTCAACTATTTTCACGAGCATCATCGCGCCAATGGCTACAACTTCATTTTGCCGCCATATCTGTTGAATGAAGCTTCCGCCTATGCCTCTGGCCACCTGCCGAAATTCCGCGATGACCTTTTCTGGACCGAGGATCAGCTCTGTTTGAACGCGACTTCCGAAATGATGTTGAACAATTACCACCGCGATGAAATCTTGCCGACCGAAGAATTGCCTCTGAAGTATTATGCCTATTCGGCCTGCTTCCGCCGCGAAGCCGGCTCCTACCGCAAAGAAGAGCGGGGCATGATCCGCGGCCACCAATTCAACAAGATTGAAATGTTCCACTTCACCAAGCCGGAAAATTCTTGGGCCGCTTTTGATGAGCTCGTCGCTTCGTCCCGCGCTTTAGTGGAAGGTCTGGGTCTGCATTTTCAAATCAGCCAATTGGCGGCCGGCGATTGCTCGGCGGCCATGGCCAAAACCGTGGACCTCGAAGTCTGGATTCCGAGCATGGAGATTTATAAAGAAGTGAGCTCGGTTTCCAATGCTTTGGACTATCAAGCGCGCCGCTCCAACATCCGCTTCAAGAATGCCGAAGGGAAGAATGAATTCGTCCACACCCTGAACGGCTCTGGATTGGCCACCAGCCGCCTTTTCCCGGCCATCCTGGAGCAATTCCAAACCGCCGAGGGGACGGTAATCGTCCCGGAAGCCCTGCGTAAATTCTTGCCGGAAGATTTGTGGGAACTAAAAAAGAAATAAGGATATGAAAAAAGCCTCCTTTTTAGGGGGCTTTTTGATAAGTTGGACAATAATTATTGATAATTATTGATAATTATTGATTGCGATAGATCTCTGTTTTTCAATTTTTATCGGCTTTTGAAAAATTACTTCGACATGTTTCATATTTGGTAAAATACTCTTCTTAAGATCAAGCAAGGAAACGAGTTTATCTTGCAAACCTTCTTCACTAATCTCTTTTTTTGCAAACAATCTGCCGAGCTTAAACAATTCTTGAGTCTTGTCTTTCGTAAATTTATTAATAAATACCTTGAAAAACCAGTCCATTCGAAAAAAGAAATGATTACTACTTTTTGCCATGTGCCTGGTCACTTTTTCGTCATTGCTAAAAATCATTTGAGCAATTTCTTCTCTGTCGCGATAACCTGAATAAATATTGGCCTTAATCGTGAAGGGAATGCTAATTTTCACCCCAGAAATATGCTCTAAAATTGATAAATCAACATCAAAACTGGCCTCACTAGTGTCAATTAGCGTTACGACACAGCTTCTTGGTTTTTCCCAGATTGCTTCATCGAGTTGACTGACGTACTTCTTGGTTTTAATAATCAAAAAAGCATCATCGCTTTTTGGTCGAGAAAATAATCTTCTAGTTTCCGGTCGAGTAATGTAGCGAGAAATTAGCCAATAGGCAAAAAACAAATGCACGGCAGAGGCAATAACTAACTTTGGCCAGCCTTGGTAAATAAAATTCGCCAGGGCAGTAGCGCCAAGGCCGTAAATAATGAGCGCTAATAGAAACACGGCCCCCAGAAAAAACAGGGAATAATAAACTGGATGTTTACTAAAAAACAAAAACCATCCTTTGAATAGATTTCTTTCTTTCATGAATACTTGTATTAAAGATTAATAAATTTGCTTAACTAAGAACTCGCCTTTTTTTGCGGTGAGCTCAATAATTAAGCAAATTAAGTCTCGGTTTTTAAGGAACAATTCAACAAAAATAACCTACCACCGTTATTTATTTTCGTCAACAGCCAGTATTGACACCTTTTCTTCTTTATGGTAGTATAAAGGGTTATCATTATAGTCTAAATTATGCCTAAAAATGGCCTAAAAATCACTATTTTTGCCTTCCTGGCGCTGATTATCAGTTGCCGGCCGCTTTTTGCTTTGGCCGCGGGCGGGGAAAATGGCGCCGGAACCCCAAAAATTGCCAATTATTACCTAAAATATGAGATTAGCGATGAAGAGGCAAGCGAACTTTCCAGGTGGGATGTGGTGATTTTGGATATGGAAACTGCCAAAACCAGCCCCGACCAACTAGCCAAAATCCGGGAGCTCAACCCCAAAATCAAGATTATTGCCTACGTCACTTCGGAGGAAATTCTGGAGGATGTGAACTCGGGCTATGCGCCGCTGCGCGCCGATTTACGCGCAGGAATCAAAGATAATTATTGGCTCAAGGATCCTAGCGGCAATCAACTTTCCTTCTGGCCGGGGACGCTAATGCTCAACGGCGCCGACACCAGCGCTGACTCTTGGAATAGTTATCTCGCCAATTTTGTGAATCAAGAAGTGAAAGGCTCCGGCTATTTTGACGGTGTCTTCTTGGATAATCTCTGGACCAATATTTCCTGGTTCAACGGCGGTAATTTGGATTTAAACGGCGACCACCAGAAAGATAAGGCCAGTGAAGCGGATGCTAAATGGCTCAAGGGCTCGCAGCATTTACTTGCCCAAATCCGCGCCAAGTGCGGGAAAAACTTTTTAATCATGTCCAACGGCCAAGCCGACAAGCATTTTGAAAAAGATTTAAACGGCCGTTTACTGGAAAACTTCCCAGCGCTCTTTAACGGTGCCAGCTGGACCAAGGCGATGAGCGATTACCAGCTAGCAGGCAGCGCCGAACAAAACCCCAAGCTGGTGGTTTTAAATAGCTACGCCAAAAACCAAAATGATTTCCGCAAATTCCGTTTCGGATTGGCCAGCACCTTGATGGCTAATGGCTATTATAGTTTTGATTACGACGTCACTAACCACGGCCAAACTTGGTGGTATGACGAATACGATGCCAAGCTAGGCGCACCACAAGGCGATGCCTATAATTTACTCAGCAAGAATTCCAGCGCTCTCGCTCCTGGCTTGTGGCGCCGCGACTTTGAGAAGGGAATCGCCGTGGTCAATTCCACCAATAAAACTCAGACCTATTCCTTCCATCAAGAAAATTTTGAAAAGCTTCAGGGCACCCAAGATGTCGGGGTGAACAATGGCGACAAAACCAACTGGGTCAAACTGGCACCGGGCGACGGAATTATTTTACTCAAGAAAAGCACCGAAATTATTGATAATGTTTTTGTAAACGGCGATTTCGTCCGGGTACTTAATGATCGCAACCAGCAGGTGCAAAATGGTTTTTTTGCCTACCTCAATAATTTCCCCGGTTCCGCCAAAATTATCGTCACCAGTTTAAACAGCAAGCGCACGATTATCAGCGCAGTGGCCGGCGATATTTCGGTGACGCAAAATAGCAAAGTACTCAAAAAATTTACCGCCTACTCTGATAAAAATAAAAACATCGTCTCGCTCGCCGTCGGCGATCTTTATGGCAATGGCCAGAAAGAAATTATCGTCGGCGCCGGGAAGGGGAATGACCCGTGGGTGAAGGTTTTTAATGCTCAAGGAAAACAATTGGCCAAGTTCAACGCTTTTGACTCCAGTTTTAAAGGCGGCGTGAGCGTAGCAGTTGCCGATTTGGACGGTGATGGTAAAATGGAGATAGTCACCGGCTCCGGCGCAGGATTAAATTCTGAAGTGCGTGTTTTTTCAAACAGCGGCCAGTTGGAAAACAAATTTTCCGTTTTTGAACCGGGCTTTCAGGGCGGCGTGAATATCGCGACCGGCGACGTGAACGGCGATGGCCAAGCCGAAATCGTGGTCGGCGCTGGCCCCGGCGGCGGTCCCCAAGTCGCTATCTATAATGGCGACGGCCAGTTGCAGTCTCAATTCTTCGCTTACGATAAAGATTTTAGCAAAGGCGTCCGCGTCGCCGTGAGCGACGTGAACGGCGATGGGCAGATGGAAATTTTAGCGGGGATTATTAATTTTTAAATCTATGAAAATGCTCAAAAAAATCGGCCGCCATTTGGTCCGCCGTTACGAAAGATTTTATCAGGGACGCTATTTTCATTTAACGGCGGATATTATTTTGCTGACTATCATTATTAGTTTGGCCAGCGTTTTAATCGCGGTTTCCCACTATCACCCAGAGGCCTTCAATTTTTCTGTTCCGGCGCACCAAACAAAAATTACTACTTCCAGCCCGGAAATTAATTCATCCAGTACCCCTCAGAAGGCGCCCAGTGATTTGAAAGTCCAGGCGATGATTTATTACAATAGTCCGCAGGGCGATCAGCTTGGTACCGGGCCAATCCCGCCCATCGCTGGCATCCCCACAACCTATTGGCTTTTTTTCAAAGCGGAAAATAGCGGCGCTGAAGTCAGGGATTTTTTAATGAGCGCCCAGTTGCCAGCTAATGTTGTTTTTACGGGCACGCAAACCTTGAGCGCCGGCACAGTTTCCTATCAAGCGAGCCGCCATCTGCTGATTTGGAAAATTAGCGATTTGCCAAAAGAAAAAATCGGCTACTCCGCCGGCCTAGAAATAGCGCTGACGCCGCTTAAGAAGCAAGTCGGCAAGTTCTGTCCTTTGGCGGGCAATATCCGTTATAGCGCCCACGATCAAGAAGCTGATTACGATTTCAGCGGCCAATTAAAGGATATGACAAGCGCGCTGGATTTTGATAAAATAAATCAAGGACAAGGAAAAGTGGAGGCCCAGGAATAGTTCTAACATTTTATTAGCAAACACTTTTTATAGCCGAATTCTAAGCGATATTTTTTATTTTCATTAATCAATTTTTTTTCGAATGAAAATAAAAAATACTAAGCTCATGCTCATTTCTTTTCTCAAGAAAATCCGCAAGCCCAACTATCAACCCCTCAATAAAATTCAAATTTCCGCCGATCGCCTGGCGGCTAATTTTCGTTTGCTCAAAAGCCTTCAGCCGCAAGCCGAAATCATTCCCGTCCTCAAATCCAACGCCTATGGCCACGGCCTGGCCGAAGTCTGCCAAATCGTCAGTCGCCAAGGCGCCAAAATGATCGCGGTGGATTCTTTTCCGGAAGCGCAGATTGCCTACCGTTATTTTTCCGGCAAGGTTTTATTGCTAGGTGAAATGCCCTTGGAGGCCTATCTCTATTGCCGACCGAAAAAGACGGAGTTCTGCGTCTATAATGACGCTACCTTAAAATTCCTGGCGTCCAAGTTTTATAAGCCGCGCGTCCATTTATTCGTAAATACGGGGATGAACCGCGAAGGAATCAAAGATTTGCCCGCTTTCTTGGAACGTAATCGAGAGTCTCTGACCAAAGTGCGCGTTACCGGCCTTTGTTCGCATTTAGCTTCCGCCGAAACTGAATCATTTTTAAACAAAAAACAAGAACAGAATTTCCTGGATTGTCTAAATATTTTGCACGCCCAAAAAATCTATCCGCAATGGATTCACCTAGGCAATTCCGCTGGCGCCTTTACTCTCCGTAACCCCAAATTAACCGCTTTCCGCTGCGGTTTGGCTTTTTACGGCTACAATCCTTTTTTGCCGGAAAGCCCGCAATACGCGGCCGCTAGCGCCTTAACGCCGGCCCTCAAAGCGCTCTCCCAAATCGTTTCCTTGCAAGATTTGGCGGCCGGCGAAAGTGTTTCCTATAATGAAAACTACCACGCTAGTGAAGCGGAAAAAATTGCCGTCATTCCTTTCGGCTATCACGAAGGCCTGCCACGCACTTTGTCCAATAAAGCCGCCTTCAAAATCAAAAGCGGCAGCCGCCAAATTTGGGCGCCCCTTGCCGGGAAAATTTGCATGAATCTTTCCTGCCTGCGCTTAGGCGAAGAAAAAGCACAGCTCGGTGATCTGGTGGAAATTATTTCTTGGAACAAAAGTGAACAAAATTCCCTGGAAAATTTAGCCAAAACTGCTTCTTTAATTCCTTATGAATTCCTGGTCCGCCTGGATGGCCGAATCAGGAGGGAAGTGGTAGAATAATAAGCATGAAGAGTTATCAAAAAAGACCCCAAAAACCAAAAAACAATTATCTCGCTCTGCAAAAGAAAAGAAGGCGCGCCCTAAAAAAAGATTATCAAGCCAAAAAACTAGACAACCCCTTCTACAATCGCCGCGCCAAGAGGGAAGAGAAAATCTCTGGCCGCCTCAAGACGGGCATCATCGGCCTCGCCGTCCTCGCCCTTTTTCTTTTTTGGTTTTTCATGTATTCCCCAGTATTCACGGTCAAAAACGTGGAAGTGCACGGCCTGACCAGAATCAACAGCAGCGACCTGAACAACTTGGTTTTCGCCCAGAGCGGGGAACGGCGGTCCTTAATTTTTAGGCAAAGCAATCTCTTCGCTTTTTCCTCTCAAGAGCTGAGCAATAGAATCAGCAACGGCTATAATTTTGCCCAAATAAAAATCGGCAAAAAATTGCCGCACACCATCAGCATCACCATCAGCGAGCGTTCTTGCGCCCTGATTTGGGAAAATGCCTCCAGCTCCTGCTACTTCGTGGACTCAAACGGCTTCCTCATCAAAGACATCGGCGTCCAAGACGCTGACCGCAACAACTTACCGGTCGTCAGCGACGAAAGAGGCCTGGCAAGCGATGGCAACCAAATCAATTTGGATCGCCAATACTTGGATTTCATGTTAGAATTATATAGTAAAATTGGTAAAACCGATTTGAAGGTGGACAAATTCGTGATCGACAAAAACCCCGATACCCTGCGGGTCAATTTGAAAAACGGCCCCTTCCTGCTATTCAGCCTCAAGGCCGACCAAGACAAGCAACTAAGCAAATTAATCATCTTGCGCCAAGAAAAACTAAAAGATAATTTCAACAACATTCAATATTTTGATTTGCGCTACGGCGACAAAGTCTACTATATTGATAATCAGGAGGCAGGGAAGAGCGCCCTGCCCCCCGCCAAATAACATATGCTTAACTCAGAGGGTTTCTTCAAATTCATCTTCGGCTTCGCCATCTTCTTGTTCTGCCTGATCACCATCGGCGTCTTCCTGATCATCCTCAAAGTGATTTTACTGTTTATGCCGCAAGTCCATGTCACGGGACTAGTCATCGGCTATCATTAATTCGGCTAGAGGGAAGATGTCCTGCCCGCCCAAAAAACTTATTCGCCTCAACAAGCGCGTATTAACGGCTAAAGTTATACGCGCTTGACTATAGCTAATCATTGGACTATAATTGAGTGTAAGAGATATTATACTCAGTTCTATTATTAGGCTAACATATCGACTATATGACAGAAACTTTGCCTTTATTCGACGATTTCCTCCTCAACTTGAAGGTGAACAACTATTCCCCGGAGACCCTCTATAATTACGAGCGCGACCTCAAGACCTTTGAGGATTTTTTAATGGACTCGCAAATCGTTTTTTCCAAATTGACCAAAAAAGATATTTTGCACTACAAAGCATTTCTCACTTCCAAAGATCGCAAAACCGCCCAGCACTATGACGCCCAAATGCGCTTAGGTGCCTATTCCATTAACCGCATCCTGTCTGTCCTGCGGAGCTATTTGCGCTACCTGAACGAAATGGACTATCCTTCCCCGCTCTCACCCGATACAATAAAAATGCTCAAAACTGTCAAGAAGAAGCTTCAGATTGCCGAACTTGACGAAATGTCAAAATTGTTGGAATCGCCAATCAAGCTAGAGAAGGATCTCTTGGTGGGGCTAAGAAATAGAGCCATGCTGGAAGTCCTCTTCTC
>CAIMEI010000110.1 GCA_903839955.1 Candidatus Falkowiibacteriota bacterium
ACCATTATGAACGAAACGGAAAATTTTGAAAATCAGGCGCCCCTGAATACCGTCCCGGCGCCGCTCTTGCCCGCGGTGGCTCCTCAAAGAAAAACCCGGCTGATAGTTTTTATCATCGTCGGCTCCTTGCTTATTCTTGGCGGCGGCGCTTTCGTTTTTGCTAACTACTACCTTTTTTCACCAGTGAGAATTGCCAAAAAGGTGGCAGCCAATATTGCGGCGGTAAAATCTTTTTCTTACTCCGGCCAGGTTGACCTGGAAATGGGCACGAGCAGCGGCTTTTTGCCGGACGGTCTAGCCGATAGCTTGGGTAATAAATTTACTTTTAATTTTAACGGCACTTCGGATAGCCTAAATGCGGGAAATATCCAAAAAGATCTGATGTTGAGAGCGAGCAAGCAGGGAAACACAAATCCGGATGAAGCTATTGGTGTGGAGCTTCGAACGGTAAATAGCATGATTTACGGCGCTTTCACGGATTTACCCAGCGGCACCGCCTCTTTCGTTTCTGGTTTATCGGGTGGGATGTTTAACATCGGCAGCAATGACAATTTTAAAAACCAGTGGCTGGCAATTGATACCAGTGCGAGTTCTACTTCGGAAACGGTGCCGGCGCTGGGTAGAAAAGATTATCTTGAAAAGATGCTTAGCGAAGAGATTGCCAATCTCGCAGCTAGCCAGACGATACAAGTAGCCAAGGGAATATCTAGCGAAAAAATAGCAGGAGTCGATACTTATCACGTTAAATTTTCTATTAATAAAGAGGCCTTAAAACAAGCTTTGACCAAAACGATGGTGGATGCGATTTATGCCGATCCGCAAGCTCAGCAAATTAGTCAGAGCCGGGCTTCCACTACCGAGGAGATAAGCCAGCAATTGGCGACCAGTATGGATAGTTTTTCTTTGAACTCCGGAGAGTTGTGGATTGGTAAAAGCGACCTTCTGCCCCACCAAGCAAAGTTCAGTCTCGTTTTTAAAGGTGATAAAAATCGTCCCGACGAAAAAGCCGACATTTTGTTAAATTTTCAAAACTTTAATCAACCTCTGCCCGTTGCCGTTCCTAGCCCGGTAATTTCTTTGGACGAAATCAAACAAAGAATGGCGGCGATGCTTGGCGGCGGAGGAGGAGGGAGTACCGAAAAACAATCGGCGGCCCAAATGACGGCCGATACGGATGGCGATGGCTTGAATCTAGCCCAGGAATTGATGTATGGCACCGACCCGAACAAGGCGGACACCGATGGCGACGGTTATTCCGACGGTGTGGAAGTTAAGGGCGGCTACAACCCCCTCGGTGCTGGGAAATTAGTCACTAGCTGCGGCGATAAAATTTGTGATTCTGATAAACAAGAAAATTATTATTCTTGTCCCGAGGATTGCTCGGCTCCATCCAATCAATTAACAGAAGACCAGTCAACGGATACGTCAATAGAATTGAATAAATAAAAATAATTTTATCAAAAAAAGAACCCCCGAGAGAGGGTTCTTTTGTATTTTGAAAGATTTTAGACTCGTTCCGAATTTTTTTCACCGTCGCCGCAGAAATAATCCAAGGTTTTGGATGCCGGCAGCTCAAAGTCATTTCGGCGGCGGGAAATTTCTTGAACGGCCGCGGACATTAATTCATCTTTTCGGGATTTTACGCCGTAGCCCAGACGCTTAGTGGCTTTGTCTAATAAATCTTCCAAGCGTTCCGCCCATCTCTCGCGCTCGTCTTTTTGATGGTTGCCGTCGTCGCTATTTTCCATTTCACTTTCAAAGGGGATTTCTTTTTGAAAAATTCCTTGATCGCGCAGGAAGATTAGGAAATTCGGGTTGTTGAGGTTTTTGCCAAAAAAGTCGCTCATCTCGCCGACGCTTTCTTTCCAGTTTTTGGCGTGGATATTAAAATCACTCGGTTCTTGATAATAATTTCTCATATTTTTATTGGTTATTTATGATAATTTTAGCACAAAATAAGGTTTTCGGCAAGTGCCTTGTTTTTTACCAGTTTTTATGGTTAGATAGAGGCGGTTATTTAAAAATCATATAAATGGAAAATCAAGAACGTAAATTAAATCTAGAAGAGATTGAAAATCTTGTTCAGATTCTTGGCGGTGATAAAAAAGTTAGACAAATTTTATCGGGTGTCGCCAAGGTAGAAATAAAATACCCAATCGCAATTGATGGTAAAGGCTGTTTTTTGGGTCTTGATGGCTCGGAATTTGAATATAATCAGGAATACCTAGACAAACCTTTTGTTTTCAAATACAAAAGGCTGGGGTTATTAGCGCAAGCTTTCCCCGGGCTAGAATTCCCTGATTGGCTTACCTTTACCAAAGAAAGTAAGAAACTGCTCAGACAGCTGAAGAGTGATCCGGTTTTTGACAAATTATTGCAGGGAGTCTGGTTCCCGGTGGCTTATCCCAAAGTTAAGATTGATGACTACGGAACGGCTATTCAAGAAATCTTTCTCAAGGGACTAAGTAATTCTTATCAGCACAAATTCCCAGGGAGAACTATTAATTTTCCCTATGATCTGGTTGGCAAAACTCAGGTCGTTGATTCGGGCCATCGACGTTTACTGGAAAGAATGGAAAAGGGTCCAGTTGTCGGCCTGCAATTTTTTCCTTTTAGGGGGATGTCTTTCGCCCAAGCGCAAGAAATCGCTGCGGTTTTTCCGAGGCGAATTATTCTAGCTGGGCCAGTGGGGATGATTACCGCTCTTGCCGGTTATCCTGACATGCTTTTGAAAGGTTATTCGGAACTGCAGTTTCAATGCGGGGCCGCGACCATTGAAGGGGCCAGCAAAGCTTCTTTTTCCACGCTTTATATTTATGTTGATCACTATGACACTCTGCATTGTGTTCGTGGTGATGCGCAGTTGAAAAACGTAAATTATGCGGCCAGTATTATCTATTTAGCCGAAGAGTAAACTTTGGCTAAAATCAGAGGAAAATATTTCTCACAAAGAAATTCAAACCATCAGCTTGATGAGTTTTGAAATATTACAACTTTTAATAGTAGTGGCGAGCGAATTTAGAAGACTAATCTCGAGACAAACTCGGATAAAGCAGGACCATCTGTGATTAGAAAAATATTTCAAACCATCATTTTGGTGGTTTTTTTATTATTAAATAGCCAAATTTTGCGGTTTAGAAGTTTTTTCTATTTCCTGCGTATTAGAAAATAGGCGGCTTCGAAGGGTTCACCTCCCGAAGCCGACCACTTAAAAATTATCATTTTCCCTGGCCGGATTGCGTCAGCTGCAGCCCGCCTCCGGCTAGAGGAAACCAAAAAAAATGAAAAAGAAATATCTTGTTTCCGGAGCAATCGCTCTCTCCATGGTCATCGCCGCCGTTGGCGCCAGTTCAGCAATGGCGGCGGGCTTGAAGCATTCCCCGACAAACAACAAACATGGCCAGCCCGTTCAAATGACGGCCGCTCAGAAGACCGATTTTGAAGCCAAAATGGCCGCCGTAAAAACCGCTATTCAAAATAATGACTATAACGCCTGGGTGAGCGCCGAAAAGGCCATCGATGCCAACTCGCCGCAACTCGCCAGGGTAACGGCTGACAACTTCGCCACTTTTGCGAAAGACTACCAGGACCGCGAAACCAAAATGACCGAGCAGAAAACCAAAATGGACGCGGTGAACGCCGCTTTGCAAGCCGGTGACTATTCCGCCTGGGTGAGCGCAGAAACGGCAGCCAATGCCAACTCTCCGGCCTTGAGCAAAATCACGGCCACCAATTTTAGCCAGTACGCGCAGGCCTTTCAATTGCGCCAGCAAGCCGGTAACATCCTGAAAACCTTAGGAGTTGACGGCGGACAGGGCTTTGGCCCAGGCCATGGTCGAATGCCATTTGGCGGCCAGAAATAAATAATCAGCGAGGAATGAAAATATCTAAAAAAATGGACAGCTTCGGCCGTCCATTTTTTAGATAGCGGTAATTTATGGTAAAATGATAGGTGAATAAATTAAATTTCAAAAAATATGTCTATCATTGTGGCCTCGGGGCCGGTAATTATTGAAAACAACAAGGTTTTACTCAATCAAAGCGGGGAAGATGATTTTTGGAAATTTTGCGGCGGCGGGGTGGCAGATTACGAGGTGAATCTCAAAGACACGGCCCGTCGGCGAGTAAAAGAGGAGATGGGCTTGGAAATAGAGATCTTAGAAGAAACGCCTTTCTTCTTCTACACAGAAAAGAACGCAGAAAAGACCAGCGTGGTTTTAGTACATTTCTTGGCCAAACGCTTGGGTGAAGTTCAGTCCAGAGAAGGCGTTCGCGCTTGGCGTTGGTTTGGTGTTGAAGACCTAAGTGGGGGAAAATTAGCACCGAATATTTTGCCGGTCTTGGAGTATTTTAACTTCGGCAAATAACAATAAAAAACCGGCTCAGTGGCCGGTTTTTTGAAATGGTTAAATGACGCTAATGAGCTTTTCTTTGGGGAGGCGGTGCTTGGGTCTGATTGTTTCGTCTGGCAAACGGTAGCCGATCGGGAGAATTACGGAGACGCTAAGATTTTTCGGCAGAGCGAGAATTTCCTGAAATTTATCATGGTCAAAGCCTTCCATTGGACAGCTGTCAATTTGCAATTCAGCGGCGGCCGCTAAGGCAAAACCGAGGAGAATATAGGTCTGTTTTTTGGCCCATTCGAGGTTCAGATTGGGAAGAGAGCTGGTGACGCGCTCTTCGTAGGCGGCAAATTGCCGGCGCTTTTCGAGGTCGCCGCCGGAGAGCCGAGTAAAGTGCTCATCCACGACGACAGCGGAATCGGTGCGGGCGCTGAAGACCAATAAATGCGAACAGCTATCAATTTGGTTTTGATCCCAGGCAGCGGCCTTGAGGGCTTGCAGTTTTTCGGTATTCTCTGGGCGATTTTCTACGACGGTTAAGTGAAAGGCTTGCAAGCCGAAAGAAGTTGGCGCGAGGCGGACGGCTTCCAGGATTTTATTCAGGTCAGTGGCGGAAACTTGCCGATTTTGATCAAATTTTTTGGTGGCGCAGCGCCAGTCCAGGTTAGCTAAAAAAGACATATTTTTTCTTGATTATTTTTATAATATATACAAAAAACCCGACCGCCGGCCGGGTCTTGAATTGAGTGGGGAATTAATCTCGGACGGCTTTTTCCACGGCGAGGGTGATGGTTTTGATGCCGTGGCGCTTGGCATAGGCTTCAGTTTTGGCCTTGACGGAGGGGCGCACGCCAGCAGGGACGCGGTTGAGCAGTTTTTTGGCGTCAGCGGTCCAGACAAAGCTGGAGACCACGGGTTTTTTGACCACCTTCTTGGCGGCGGCTTCGGCGCTGAGTCCGCCAGAAACCAAGGTCAATAGACCTAAACTAATTGCTAAAACTTTGAAGCCTTTTTTCATATTTTTGTTGGTTTTAAGACATTAAAAGCCCATAAGGGCGACTTTTCTATTTTACATTAAGGCGTGGGTTTTTTCAAGTTGGCTATCTTTTGGTCATCCTGTAAATAATTACGCATTCAGGGCGGAATTTATTTTTCCAGCTCGGAGCTTAAGGTGAACCACTCTTCTTCTTTTTGCCAAATTTCCGTCTTTACTTCGTCCAATTCACGGCTTTTTTCTGGAGAATAGCTTTGGTAGTTTTCCAGGAAGTATTCCATTAGCTCTTTCTTTCTTTTTTGCAACTGGGCTAGTTCTTTTTCTAGGGTGCGGATATTTTTTTGCCGCTCTTTGAGTTGCTGGTATTTTTCGGCGGCGCTATTTTTTGGTATTTCCGGGGCGATGACTTCTGGTTTTTTGAGCAATTCTTTTTCTAGGCGCGCGACGTATTCTTCATATTCTTCGTAGCGTTTTTTGGCATGGCCGTCTTTAATCTCAATGATGTCGGTGGCTAGCATACTGCAGAAAGTGCGGTCATGGCTCGCGAAGAGCACCGTGCCGCTCCAGCGGTCCAAGGCAGCGCCGAGCGCTTCGGTGGTTTCAAAATCCAGGTGGCAGGTCGGTTCGTCCAAAATGAGAACATCGGGTTTGGATAGCAATAAACCAGCCAAAAGCAGGCGGGATTTTTCGCCGCCCGAAAGAACGCTGATGGGTTTCTTCAATTCTTCATCACGAAATAAAAAGTCGCCGGCCATTTTGAGAACGGCTTCGGTTTTGATTTCGGGGGCCGCCGTCTGGCGCAAATAGTCGCCCGCTTGGCGCTTGCCATCCATTTTTTCCATTTCCTCTTGACTGTGGTAAGCGATTTTGGAACCGCTCATCCAGTGGAAGGAGCCGGAAAGCGGCGGGATTTTGCCAGTCAGGGTTTTGATGAGGGTGCTTTTTCCCTGGCCATTCAGACCAAGGAGAGCGATTTTTTCACCGGCCTGGCAATCAATATGGATATCTTCCACGATGGCCCGGTCGCCATAACCGATGCGCAGATTTTTCATTTTCAGGGCGGTATTCTTTTTCTTCTCCACTAGAGGAATATTTATTCTGGTGATGCCGGCCTGGTGTTCGATGGTGATTCTTTTGCTTTCCAATTTGCCGATTTTTCTGATTACTGCCTGAGCTTGTTTGGCTTTGGAAGCTTTGGCGCGGAAACGGTCCACAAATTCTTGGAGATGCTGTTGCTGGCGTTCCAATCCTTCATTGGCTTTAACGAGAGTGGTGAGCTTTTGCTCTTTGAAATCAAGATATGATTCAATATTTCCGGGATAGTGATAGCAATTGGTGCGGGAAATTTCCAAAGTCTCTTCGCAAGTTTGTTTCAGGAATTCGCGATCGTGGGAGATAATCATAAAACTGCCGCGGTAGGAGCGCAAGAAATCTTCCAAGAGTAGGATGGTGCTGAGATCTAAATAGTTGCTTGGTTCATCCAGCAAAAAAAGATTTGGTTCTTTAAGCAGCATGCCGACGAGCTTGAGGCGCATGCGCCAGCCGCCGGACAAAGCTTCGGCTGGTCCGCTCAATTTGTCGCCGACGAGTTCAAATTTGGCGGCCAGTTTTTTTATTTCCCATTCTGGCTGGGTGCTCATTCTTTCTAAATATTCAAAAGCGCTTTCTTTCTCTTGAAAGCTTTCGTCTTGCTTGAGATAGCCAAGATGAGTGTCTTTGCCGATGAGCAAATCGCCGTCATCAGCGCTTTCTTCGCCGCAGATGATTTTGAAAAGCGTGGATTTGCCAGCACCGTTGCGGCCGACGACGCCGATTTTTTGCTTTTCAGAAACGGTAAAAGACAGGCCGGAAAAAATTTTTTGCCCGCCATATTCTTTGGACAGGTTGTTTCCTTGTAGGAGAATCGCCATACTTATTCTAGACTGATAATTTTGTATTCAATTGTCCGACTATTCAAATCAAGCTGGAAACTCGTGCCGATTTTTTTGCCGAGCAAAGCGGCGCCGAGCGGGGAATTATGAGAGATGATACCGTTTTGCGGATCGGTTTCGGCGGAGCCGAGGAGGCGGAATTTTTTTTCGCGGCCATTAATTTCCAGGGTTACTAAGTGTCCCAGTTCAACTTGGCTGGCATCTTTTTGGGGCGCAATAATTTCGGCGCGTTTCAAGAGATCTTCAATCTCATCAATGCGGCGATTAATGCCGCGCAGGCGTGATTTGGCCATTTGGTAGCCGGCATTTTCCGAAAAGTCGCCCATTTCGGCGAGGCGTTTCACTTCGGCCGCTTCGCGCGGCCGCTTTACTTCTTTCAATTTTTGCAGTTCGCGTGAAAGCTCCTGGAATTTTTCCGGCGTGATGTGCGGATCGGATTTTTGGCGCGGCAATTTATCGGCGCGCCGAGTGGGGACCTGCATATGATTAGAATTTAATTTGTTCCAAGAGAGCGGTGACTTTTTGGTAGTCCGCCTCTTGCTGGGCGGGCACGATGTCTTCCATCTTTTCAAAGATACGCGTTTTGGCATCAGCGAGCAAGGTTTTTCCGATTTCAGTCAGGGAGGCGAAGCGGGCCCGGCCATCTTCATCGCTCAGGTCGCGGCTGACCAGGCCGATTTTTTCCAAAGGCAAAATCATCCGGGTGATGCCCGAGGCGGAAAGGCCTAATTTTTGGGCCAAATCGATGCGACGTAATTTTCCTTCTGGCGCCTCATTGAGGAAATAGAGAATCATGAAATCGCTAAAATCCAGACCTTGAGCGCTCAGGCTGCGCGAGAGCAGGGCATTAGTGCGCGAAAGCGTGAAAAAGCAATTGAGAATTTGTTGATGTTTCATATAATTTAATAGTTAATTACTTGTTATAGCAATTATATCAAAAGATACTTGCGATGTCAAGTATATCCCTGAAGCACCAAAAAGCCCGTGAAAACGGGCTTTTCTGAGATGACTAAAAAATTTGTGCAGTCTATTTTTCTAGTTCGGCGCAAATGAGGGCGGATATTTCGGCAATGCTTTTTTCGCCGTCAATTTCCACGAGCTTGCCGTTTTGGCGGTAGAAATCCAGGACGGCGGGGGATTCTTGCTCAAAAACCTCCAGGCGCGTCCGAATTGCTTCGGGGTCCTTGTCGTCGTCGCGGCCGGTAATTTCGGCGCGCGCTTGAATACGGCGAATCGCTTCCTCGGTGGAGATTTTTAAATAAAAGACGGCGTCCAAATTGGAATCGCTTTCTTCAAGAGCCTGGACCATCATTTCCACTTGGCTGATCATCCGTGGAAAGCCTTCAAAGAGCAGGCCGCTTTCTCTTTCTTGGACAAAAACGTTGCCGAGCACTTTTTCCATTAATTCGTCGGGGATTAAAGCGCCCGCCTCCACGAAGGGTTTGATTTCTTGGCCGAGCGGGGAGCCGGATTCAATTTCGGCGCGCAGGCGGTCGCCCATGCCGAATTGGTGGAAGTCATATTTTTCGACCAAGAGGTCGGCTTGCGTGGTTTTGCCGCTCGCGGCGCGGCCGTAGATGCTGATGATTTTCTTCATAAATATTTTTTGGCAATTAAAGAAAACATTGTAGCGGAAAAATGTTTTAGTGGCAAGGCGCGCGCTGTCGCTAATAAATCGCGTGGCCGCCTCCGGCGGTTTTACGCGAAAAAAACGCCGTTTTTTGGAAACGGCGTTTTGTGTGGGTAAACTATTAAATTTCCAGAATATTTTTATAGAGGGTGTCCTCATTCTTTAATAAGAATCCTGGGGTAAAAAGTTCTTTCCAACTTTTTTTGAGCTGTTTGTTTTTAAATAATTTTTTTAAAGCTTCGTTGTAAACATCAACTTGGTCCTGGCTGATATCTAGAGAACTAGAGACGCGCAATTTGGCTTGAGGAATGAATTTCTCAATAGAAACCACTTTCCTTTTGTCACTTGCTGGGCCAATTCTTCTCAGCAGTCCGAGCGCTTCTTGAGTGGAGCCACAATTTGTTTCTCTAATGAGCATCATTTCTTGTTCCGGTTCAAAAACGTTGAAGCCAGCAATTTGGACAATACGATAAATGTCTTCGTGGGTCAGTCCGCTATTGCCCAGATGTGTTTTTAACCATTCCTTAACTTCGCTAGAGGCGTAAACTCCCCTGGATTCATGCACTTCTAGGAGCATATTGTCGGTGTAGACAGTTAATTCTTTGAGCACACCGCTGATAACTTTTAGAGCGTGAGCGGTTACGTGGAATAAATCTGGCCAAGCCACTCTTTCCACTGACGACTGTTCAATCGCGCGTTCTTCCCAGGTGACAATGTTTTCACTAATCATCATCATATATCCCCTCGCCATCGTTGCCATTCCCGCTAATTGTTCAGTTCGGATGGTATTCTTTTTGTGCGGCATAGCCGAAGAACCTTTTTGTTTTTTCTTAAAAGGTTCTTGTAAGATGGGGCGTCCGCTGCGAGCACCGAGACGAATATCCAGACCGATTTTGCTCAGTACGCTAACCATATTGCATAGGCTTTGTCCTAATGGTGCGTAAAGAACGCGCGGCATGATCTGGGTTGATCCGTAAAATGGAGAAAAACCTAGGAAATCGAGGGCTTCTTCTTCAACGCGTGGATCCAAACTCCCATATTTGCCAATGGCTCCGGATAATTTGGAATAGGTCAGGTTAATAGCACTATGATTCAGGGAAACTTTAGCCATTCTCAGTTCCGCCAGCCAAGTTAGACAGCGGGCGCCGAAAGACTGGAGTTCCGCTTCTTGTCCGTGAGTGCGGGCGTTCATGATCGTGTAGCGATACTTGATCGCTAAATTGATTAAAGTTTCTTCCAGGTCATTAGTCAGGGTCATAATCACATCAGTGGCCTCAGTGAGCATTCTGCCAAAAGCCGGCTCCTCTGTGTCATAGGAGGTGATGTTTTTGTGAAAAAATTTGTGGTATTTAGTGTCGAGATGCCTGAGCCTTTCGTCCAGAAAGGCATTCAAATCGTGGTGAATCTCTTCATCGCGTTTTTCCCACCATTCCAAATCAATCGGGAACATCCTTAAAATTTCACCTATTTCTTCAAAGATTCCCGTTCTAATAAACTGGAAATCTTCCATAGCGCCGATCACGGCTAATTCGGTTTCCTGCCATAATTCCAATTTATGTTCATCGCTGAAAATGGCCGCGATTTTTGGGTTTGCATAACGTTTAATCATTGTTCTTTATATTAAGTTGTTAAATAATTTGGCTATCAATTGTGGGCCTATATTATTTCTTTTGGCCGGTTTTGTCAAGTTGACAAATTATTTCAATTATTTTAAGATGAGCGCAGTTAATTAAAAATAATATCAACAAATAATAAAAAAGGAGGCAAAATGGCTGACAAAGAGAAAGACCCTAACAACGGGAAAAGTCTTTATGAGAAATTAGGGGTTGACGCCCGAAAAGAAAATGTACGGGAAATTTTTGATAAAGTTAATGACAACGAATACCCCGGGGCTTTCGTGAACATTATCTCTGACCCTTATTCCAAAAAGCGAGTTTTAACCATGCACCAAGACGGTGACGGGAGCAAGTTCGTGCAAAGGATGCTTCATTACTATGAATCCGGGGACGAGGACGTTTTCCTGGGTATGGTGGATGATGGTTTATCGATGAACACGGGCGACATTGCCGCTAGCGGTTTTGTTTTTGAGCCCTGGTTAATTTCCAATGTTTTAAATCAGGGACTTCCCAAAGATTTAAAAGATGTTCTAATGAGAGCCGTTGCTCGCCGCTCAGTTGAGCTTAAAGCGCTTTACGCTGATCATGGTTTTAGTATCAAATCATTGGGCGGCGAAACCGCTGATCTGCCCGATCAAGTTAAATCCGGCGTTTTTGATATCGCTATTACCGCCTGGGCACAAAGAAAGCATCTAATAACGGGCAATGTCCAGGGTGGTGATTTGATCTTCGGCTTTCCTAGCGATGGCCAGGCTGCTTGGGAAGAAAAGGTGAATTCCGGCATGATGTCCAACGGTTTGACCTTGGCGCGTAGTTGCTTGATGCATCGCCTTTACAACGAAAAATATCCGGAGCTCAAAAGGACTGGCGATTTTTATAAAGGTAGGTTCCGCTACGACGACTTATTCCCCGATTCATCGTTACCAATGACTGTCGGCGAAGCAATTGTCTCACCCACGCGCCAATGGGCCATTGTGATCAAGACGGTTATTCAAGAATTAGAAGACGTCGGTGCTCTATCAATGCTCCATGGTATTAGTATGAACACTGGTGGCGGAGCCACGAAAATTGCTAATATCGGCAAAGGAAGCATTCTTTATATTAAAGATATGCCTCCGCCTCCGCCACTATTCCATTTAATTCAGAAAGAAAGCCAGGAACGGTGGGTAAAGATGTACCAAGATTTTAATTGTGGCGTGGGGATTGATGTTGTTGGGGAAAATAACCCAATATTTATTGGCGCCTTAAAGACTGCCTCGCGAAAATGTAAATTACCTCTATATCGCCTGGGTACCTGTCAGAAATTACTGGGTGAAACCAGAAAAAATGAAGTGCAATTGAATACTTCTTTCGGCACCTTTAATTATTAATTAGACGTCCGTGTTCTAATATCTTCAAAAGCCCTTTTTTCGGAAAGGGCTTTTTTTAATTGACAATAAGTGGTCTTACGTTTTTAGCATTTTGTTTTATTGGCTTTTCGTAAGCGAAA
>CAIMEI010000111.1 GCA_903839955.1 Candidatus Falkowiibacteriota bacterium
CCATCTATACAATTATCAACTATATTTGGAACGTGGTTCGCAGTGAAACGAAAAAGCGCATTTTGGTAATTGATGAAGCCTGGTGGATGATGCAGAACGAAGATTCGGCCAAGTTTATTTTTGCCCTCGTCAAACGATGCCGTAAATACTATTTGGGCGTCACCACCATCACTCAGGACGTCAGCGATTTCTTGTCTTCTCCCTACGGCAAAGCCATCGTGACCAACTCGGCCCTGCAAATCCTTTTCAAGCAGTCGCCGGCCTCTATCGATTTAGTACAGAAAACTTTCATTCTCACGGACGGAGAAAAATATCTGCTTTTGGAATGCGGCGTGGGTGAAGGTATTTTCTTCGCCGGCAACAAGCACGTGGCCATCAAAGTAGTCGCTTCCTATTCCGAAGATCAGTTAATCACTTCCGATCCGCGCCAGCTCTTGGAAATTGAAGAAGCCAAAAAGGAACGAGAAAAGAGTTTGCAAGAGGAAGAAAATAGCCGCCAATAAAATTTTTAATTTTAAAACATATGATGGAAAATAAGAAAAAAGTTAGTTTTTTGATCATGGCGGTGGCGATAATTATTATCGCGCTCGTGATCTGGTTTGTGATTAACCGGAGCAAACAGAATGGTCCAGTAGCTAACCCCAACACCAATCCGGGCGGCCAAATTGCCACTTCGGGTCAGGCCATAAACACCAGCACCCCTGGCAATGAACCGCGCGATTATAGTAAATTTGATATTTCCAAAGAAACTAAGAAAGACGCCGATGCCGAGGCGGTTAAAAAAATGGCCATGTCTTTCGCGGAACGTTTCGGTTCTTTTTCCAATCAATCCAACTATTCTAACGTCGAAGATCTGCAGATTTTTATGACCAAAAATATGGATTCCTGGGCGCTTGGCTATTTGTCTGATCTCAAGAAACAAAAAACCGA
Source organism: Candidatus Falkowiibacteriota bacterium (assembly GCA_903839955.1). Lineage (GTDB taxonomy): Bacteria > Patescibacteriota > Patescibacteriia > Patescibacteriales > UBA12465 > CAINDR01. The sequence continues at coordinate 931 of CAIMEI010000111.1, forward strand.
TGCGAGCGGCCAATATTACGGCATCATCACCAAGGCGATTAGCGCTCAAGTCAATAATTTTGACAGCGCGCACGGCCAAGCCGAAGTCGTCATAACTTGCCGCCGGCAAGAAACCAAGGGGGCGAGCGTCGGCGCTTATTTTACTCAAAATTTAACCATAAAAATGGCCAAGGAGGATGGCGCTTGGAAAGCCGATAGCGCCAGTTGGCAGAAATAATATGAACAAGAGAAAACCTGTTTCGGCACCCAAGAAAACGAGCAGGCCCAGCAAGCAGCCTTTGGTCAGAAAGGCGGTCGCCAAGAAAGTGATTCCCGTTAAAACCCGCACCTATAACCATTGGTTTATCATTTTTACTTTAACCGGTGTGGTTTTGGTGACCATCTTGCTTTTGCTGATGAGAATTAATTTGTATTACGATAATATTCAAACGGCAATTAGCCAGCAAAGCGCGGTTGACCAAAGCGCCTTTGCCAACCAGCTGCCGTCGTCTTCGGCGGCGGCGGATCCAACGGTGAGCGGCCGCTTCAATGACGGCAAGAAACAGCCTTTTTGGACGCAGGAGGATGCTTACTTGGGAAATTTGCGGGGCGTAGTGAGAATTTTCTATTTTGCCGATTACAATTCCGCCGCTAGCCGCGACCAAGAAAAGAATTTGGAAAAATTAGCCGCCGCTTATCCGCAGCAAATATTTTTGGTCCACAAAGATTTTCCGAGTGATAACCCAATTTCCCAACAGAGCGCCCGTGCAGTGCGCTGTGCTCAGAAACAAAATTCTTTTTGGCGGTATAATGATCTTTTGTTAGCCTACCTCAATCAGGAAGCGCCGGTCGTCAAAGATGTTCTTTACGATAA
>CAIMEI010000112.1 GCA_903839955.1 Candidatus Falkowiibacteriota bacterium
AAGAATGCCAAGTTGCCGGTCAAGAAAGAAACCGGAGAATTGGTTTTTGTGGCCGCCATGACTGCCGTCCTGCTGTTTATCGGTTTCCTTTGGTTGCACTACGGCCACAACGCCGACGCCGCCTGGATTTATGTCCTGCTGGTTGACCTATTAATTTTCCTAGCCTGTTTCGTCGGTTTCTGCGTGGCCACTTTGATGTATATTTTATTAAAGAAACTTTTTACTAGCAAAAAGAGTGACAACAACATCCCTAGTACAAACTAATAACCTGGACGATGAAAATCGTTTAAACACCAATTGTTGGTTGGTTAATAATCTGGGGCATTCCCCCTACAAGCGCTGTCAGCACTGCACTTTTCGTTTTCACAATTGCCTGTTTTTGCATTATCAATTAATCAGCGCCGGCTTAATCCTTTTCTCGCTGGGGGCGGTTTTTATTTTTGAAGGAAAAGTTTCCATTGTTATCGCTTCCATCATTTTTTCCATTATTACGGTCTTTGGTTATTTCTTCAATAAGAGTACGGAAAGTATTGTCGAGGCCAATTTCTCCCAAGCCAAATCCAATAAGGCCCTGGAGGACCTGACAAAGAATCTCAACAAAAAAGTGGCTGAACAAACTAAGGATATCACCGCCAAAGCCAACCGTTTGCAGGAACTATTAAATATCAGCACCGAGTTCGTGAGCATTGTTTCTCATCAAATGCGTACGCCTCTGACCGGTATCCGTTGGTTTACGGAATTGTTAATAGAAGACAGTAAAAACCCAGCTAAGCAGGACGGTGAGCATAAGCTGGATTTTTTGCAGCAGATTTATGATAGCAATAAGAGAATGATTCAGTTGGTAGACGACCTGTTGAATGTTTCGCATATCGAGACCGACGGAAAATTCAAGATAAACAAAGAGACGCTTAAGGTTAAAGCTGTCGTAGAAGAGGTTTTAAAGGACAATATCACCCTGATAGATGCCAAGAAGCTGATAATCGTTAATGGCATTCCTGACGATTTATCAGCCTTCGCTGACAATGAAAAGATCAAGCAGGTCTGGAGTAACTTTATTAGTAATGCCACAAAATACAGTCCTAATGGCACTACGGTGACAATTTCCGAAGAAAACGATCCGAAAAAAGGCTTGGTTTTTTCCGTAAAGGACCAGGGGATTGGTATTCCAAAAGATCAAAGGGCGCGCTTATTTGAAAAATTTTTTCGCGCCAACAATGCGGTTTTACAAGACCCTAACGGCAACGGGCTAGGGCTATACATAGTTAAGAAGATTGTGGAAATGCACGGCGGTAAGGTTTGGGTGGATTCGGAAGAAGGGAAAGGATCAACTTTCTATTTTTCTTTGCCGGATACAAAAAAATAGCTTATGGCTTTAGCAGGCCACTAAAAATATGAGCAAAAAAATCTTAGTAGTTGAAGACGAACCTGTTTTATCTAAAGCTCTTGATTTTAAGCTAAAAGACGAGGGCTTTGAGGTCATTGTCGCCCACGACGGCGCTGAGGGGTTGGAATTAGCAGAGAAAAGCCAACCGGATATCATTCTTTGTGATATTAGAATGCCAAAAATGGACGGCTGCAGCATGATAAGAGCCGTTAGAGAGACGGCCTGGGGTAAAAACCTGCCAGCCATCATGCTCACCAACATCAATGACCCGGCAAAAGTCGCCGAAGCCATGAAGCACAACGTTCTTAGTTATCTGGTGAAAAGCGATATGGATTTAGCACAAGTCGTTGAGAAAGTTAGAGACGGACTAACAAAAGCAGGAAAGAAGTAGGGGGTCGCGGAAGTTGTGATTATTTGACTTAGTAAAAAACGAGGATGGACGAAACCATTAGGCTTTTGGTTAATGGTTTTTTGTTTCTGGGGGCTTTTCTGTCTTGACAAAACTACAAAAATTGTATAGAGTATTTTTATTAATAAAAGGAGGGATTAATGAATTCTTTAAAAACTCCCCCATCCGTGGGGATTATTGCTAACATTTCGACCTCAGAGCACAGAGAGTTTTTTGTGCAACAAATGGGGGAACCCGAAAACGGCCTGTTTAAACCATTAAATTTCGAATTTGATGGTATTGCTGGTCAAATTATCTCTCTAGACGTAACGTCCGAAGAGATAGAACGATCAAAAAGCGGTTATGCTTTAGTCCAGAACCATATTTCTCAAGCCGTCAGGCAGTTAGCGAGAAATCCTGAAATTAAAGTGATTGCTTTCACGGCTTCTACGAAGAGGCCAGGCATTACTTCGAGCATTAAAGATGAGTTTCCAAATATCATCTTTACCATCGGAGACAATGGCACAATGCTATCTACCCTGAAGCTAGTGAGGCATTTTTTAGGCCCTTTTGTGGACAAAAGGGATAAGATTTGCGTCATGGGCGGCGGGTTTATTGGTGAATTTGTTTTGAGCTACTTAACCGATTACGGTTGCAAGGACTTAACCATCTTCACCAAGCAGAACAAAAATGGTATCCCGGCTTTCGTAAGAAAAGTTGATACTGTCCAGAAAATTGGGCCGAGAGTGAAGTTGTTTATTTCTTGCGCCCACACCAATAAAATCATTCCCCAAGAATTCATAGAGATTCTTGATGACCAAGCTATTATTATCGACGTTGCTGTTCCGCCAGGCGTTGGTAAAGATGTTTTTCTGGCTCTTCCGGGGTCGATTAAAAGATATGATGCCGGAGACTATTTTTTACCTGAGCTCAAATATGATTTTCATCCAAAATTAGCCCATTTTCCCAAAGTAGGTTTTTGGTACGGTTGTTTTACGGAGGCAGTGCTCCTGGGTTTGGCGGTCAAGGACGGCAAGGATTTGTCGGGGCATAATTTTTTTGAGGTTAATCAAGAAAACATGTCGCTGATCGATCAATTATTGAAGTCAGAGCACCATTTTCAGGTGCCGTTCATTAATTTCTATGAGCCGGAAAACTATGAAGGGCTGGGAATCCAGTACTAATATTTTACAAAGAGAATCTTGCAAGATTCTCTTTTTTATTTTTGTGAAAAATGTTAAGATAACAGGGTATGAACATTTACGGACTAACCTTCGTTGATTTATTTCCCTTGATGAGCTTGGTGTTTATCATGTTTTTGGGGATGCTAGTTCTTTCTAGGAGCGGCAAGTCTCCCTTGAGCCGTCTGTTCTTTGCCATGGTCGTGATCATCGCTCTTTGGGAAATCGGGACGTTCATGATGTTTATGAGCAGCAATGACCAGCAGATAGATTTTTGGGATCGTTTTATTTATTTGGGGGTTGTTTTCTTCCCGGCGATTCAATATCAGTTTAGCCTGGAAGCCACTTTTTATAATAAGAGAAGAAAATTGATTTTAGCTTTCGCTTACTTGTTGTCAATTTGCTTCTTGGTGCTGAGTCGCACCACTTATTTTGTTTCTGGCGTTTTTCATTATTACTGGGGCGCACACACTAGGGCGCAGTTGGGCCATCATTTTTTTATCGCTTTCTTTTTTATTTTCGCCCTCGCCTTCGTTTACAATTTTGCCAAGGGACTCCGTAAAATTAATGATAAAACCGAGCGGAGCCGAGCGCTATATTATATTGTCGCCTTCCTTTTTTTGAATGTGGTGGCGGGGCTTGGCTATTTGCCGGCCTACGGAATACCTGTTTACCCAATCTCTTTAATTGCTCCCTTAGTTTTTTCCGTTTTAATAACTTACGCTATTATTTTCTACGGCTTGATGGACATCAAGATAATGGTGCGCAGTTATTTGGTGTATTTCTTTTCTTTACTGTCCGTGGTTGTTCCGGCGGCTGGCTTGATTTACCTTTTTTCTTTTGCCCCGCCACTCTATTCTTACCTGGCTTATCTTTTGTTTCTTGTTTTCGCTCTGCTTCTGTTTCCTGCTCTTAGAAAATATTTTTATAAGATCGCCAATAAGCACCTGTTTTCCTCACTTTATGACGTCAGGGAATTAGTTTACGATCTCAATATCGGTCTGCACTCCTCATTGAACGTCGACCACGTTCTTAACAGTATTATCGGCATTTTGAACCAGGCTTTTCATAGTGAGGCCATTACCATGATTAGCTATAATTCACAGGTTAGCCGTTGGGAGGTTTTGCACAATCACGGTTTTGATTTTGAGGCGGAAAACATTTCTCTGAGCTATGAGACCTGCGTTTCCGCTTTTTCCGCCGGACATTCGATACTTCTTCAGAAAGAAAATAAAAATTTGTTTAATCAATATAGTTTTTCCTTAGAATTCATCAAGAAACCCCCAGTGGAAGTGGTTGTTCCGATTAGTATAAAAGGAAGGTTGGTAGGCTTTTTACTTTTTGCCGCCAAAGAATCTGGCGACAGCTACAACAGCGGCGATCTTCAAGTTTTAGACACGGTTAGTGCTGGCATTGCCATTGCTATTGAGAACGCGCTTCTTTATGAGAATACTAGAAAATTCAATGTTAAATTAAAGAGTGAAATAAATAAAGCCACTAAGAGGTTGCAAAAACAGAATGAAGAATTAAAAAAATTGAGCTCGGCAAAAGACGAATTTATCGGCATTGTTTCTCACCAACTTCGCACGCCGTTAACTGGCATCCGCTGGTTTACTGAATTACTGCTAGACAGCAGCGAAAAGAAAAAGTCCGGTGCCACCGAAGCTCAGAAACTTGATTTTCTTCAGCAAATTTCGGTCAGCAACAAGAGGATGATTCAATTGGTAGATGATCTATTGAACGTTTCTCACATGGAGACGGATGGAAAGTTTAAGATATCCAAAGAAATATTTGACGTTAAACTGGTAATTGACGAAGTTTTGAATGAAAATATTTCCTTGATAAATTCTAAAAAATTAAAAATCGTCAACGAAATCCCGGCCGGCCTAAAAGTATTTGCCGATGAAGGAAAAATTAAACAGGTCTGGAATAATTTTATTAGCAATGCCACCAAATATGGTCTCCTGGGTACAGAAATAAAAATTTCCGAGACGGAGAAAGATGATAAATTTGTTTTTTCGGTTCAAGACCACGGCATTGGCATTCCGGATGACCAAAAAGAACGTTTGTTTGAAAAGTTTTTCCGCGCTAACAATGCCATCCTTCAGGACCCGAACGGCAACGGCTTGGGATTGTATATAGTTAAAGAAATAGTTAAAATGCATGGTGGAGAGATTTGGGTGGATTCCGAAGAGAATAAAGGGTCAACCTTCTTTTTCTCTCTGCCACAAAAAATGGAGTAGCTGCTAATTTCTTAAATGAAAATATATGGAAAAAAAGATATTAATCGTTGAAGACGAAACGACCTTGGCCCAGGCGCTAGGTTTTAAGCTCAAAGGGGAGGGTTTTGAAGCCATTTTTGCTGGTAATGGCATTGAGGGTTTAGAAGTGGCTGAAAAAAGCCAGCCGGACTTAATTTTATGCGACATCAGTATGCCTCAGATGGATGGTTTCACGATGCTGAAAACAATGCGCGGCACCCCTTGGGGTAGCAAAATTCCGGTGATTATGCTCACCAATCTCAATGATTCTGGCAAAATAGCCGATGCTTTAAGCGAAAACGTTTTTAGCTATTTAGTGAAAAGCGATTGGGATCTGGCTCAAGTGGTGGAAAAAATTAAAGAAGAATTGGCTAATAGTCATAGATAGTCCGGCCATTTCCTAAAGAATCAAACAAAAAGACAAGTTGCTTGTCTTTTTGTGTAGGCAAATTCACGGTTGACATTCTGAGAAAATATGGTGTAAGATGAAAAATCAATAAATTCGTTAACAATTAAATACATTAAATATTATGAAAAAATTTCTTTTAGTTTTATTTTCCGAGCCTTTTCTTTATGTTCTTTGCCCCTTTGCCATTCTGGGGGTGATATTTATTGCTGTTAGCCTTGGCACCGCCAGTGATTTAGCGGCCTCAGGGAGAGTTGCTCCGACCATGTTAATATTTTTAGCCTGGTTAATAATCGGGATAGTTTTGATGGTTATTGCCACTCAAAAGGCCAAAAAACACACAATTTTGGAGCTGGGCGCCGATCAAGCGGCTTTGGTTTATTTGGACCCAGGCAAACCGCCAATTTTTTACCAGAAGCCGGTATGGGGCACTCATCGAATTGTTTTTGTTAATTTTCCGGAGGGTTGGGGAGACGAAGTTTCTAATGGGGCGCAAAGGAAACTCGATATCACGGTGGAAGTCGGTACAGAAATGATCAAAATTTCTTTTTCACTAGCTTTTAAATTTGATTTTTCTGGGCCCTATAAGCCTTCGGACTTGCAGAATATTTTTGGCAACCCTATTTTAGCAGATCTTAAAGAGGGCACAGAGGCCATCAACGTCGGTCAACGCCTGGAACGTATTCTGCTCAGTAAATTAACGAGTGATACAGCCAAACAAGTGGTATTTCGCCATTTAAATGGAGAATATCCCCCAGACCAATTCCCCTTTCAATTGCCCAGACTTGTTTCTTTGGATAAAGAAGAAATGCTTTCCAATATGAGCCGAATTCAAGCCTTTATTTATTCAGCCGAAACCACTTTTTCCTGGACGGTTCTGA
>CAIMEI010000113.1 GCA_903839955.1 Candidatus Falkowiibacteriota bacterium
ATTTGGTGATAAAGTCCAGATATTGTTAATTAAAAAAATCATAATCATGAGCATCTTCAAGACATTTTTTTCGATTAATGACTGGCAATTTCGCTTGAAAGCTAGCCAAAATAACCAAAATCCGAAGAATAAGTTCGGCAAGAACAAGAATCTTCCTGGGGTTAGCAGGAAGAGTAAAGTAATAGTTAGAAAAACCTTAAAAAAATAGTAAATGCCAGTGTTAAATATTGTCGGAGTCGAAGCAGTCAACCCCGAAGTTTTAAAAAGATTTATTCGTGACCTAGCTTGCAAAGTCGTCAGTATTGAAGAGCTAGAGTTGAAAATGGTCGACGTCAGTTTCGATCTACCAGCAGACATCCTACGCCATGGCTTGGGTGAGGAGGTGATAATCAGGGTTTTCGACCTTTTTATCGGCCCAAATTATCCGCGCCGAACGGACGAAGTCCGAGAAAAGTTGGCGCAAGGCCTAAGAGCCAAGGTTTTGGAATATTTTCCAGAGGCCACCCTCGTTGAAGTTCCCATTTATCCTTTTGATCCAAGTTGGGGCTTCGCCTTTCATCGAGGGGAGATGCATCACCTGAGGTCCTAAAAAGTAAGAGAGATTTAAAATCCTAGTGATTTATGAAAATCTCTCTTTTTTATTTTCCCCGCCCGTAAAAGCGACTTGCCGCGTGGGCCGTTAGGCAGTTATTGCGCGGCCTGCCGCGTGGGCCGCCAGGCCTTTACGCGGTTGCCTTTTTCCTTCAAACCGCTTAAAATGAACTTATATAAGCCTAAGCTTTAAACTTTTATGGTTAGTCCTGCTTTAATGCGCCGAAGCGAGTCTGCTCGCGGTGCCGAACTAAACTCTGACGCCAAGCGCCTGTTTCAGGTTGTCCATGGCGAAAAAAAGAAAGGCGGCGGCGATAACGACGACACGCCGCGCATCAGTGTTTCCGAGATGATCTCCAAGCTCTCTTTCGCCTACGAAAAAATCCGCAATGCCGTGGATTATGACGAGGAGCATTTGTTGCGCAAGAACGCCATTGTCCGCATCCTGAAACGCCAGGTGGTGATTGAGGGCGTCCTCAAGGAATCTAATAGCGAACAGATTGCTACTCATTTATTGTCTGAACTCATTCGCGCCGGCTATTTGCCAAACAACAAATTGCCGGAAACCAAGATCAAAGAAACGGCCCTGTTGTTGGAAAAATATATTCGTCTGAAAAATCATAGCGTTGCCAAAATCAATGCTTTGCTGAATCTGAAGACCGACCTGGGAAAGGCCAAGGATTTGATTGGTGAAAAGAACAAAATCATCGGCTGGCTGCTTTCTTTGGCGGCTTGTGAAATTGAAGAAAATTTTGACTTGAACCGCGTCAAGCAGACGGTGGTTTCCAATATGTTTGCGATTCTTTCCAAGAATTTGGAATTGCCGGACAGCTTGCCTTATCAGCAGGACTTGGAAATTCAGACCTATTTGAGCATCAACCGCGTTTTCATGCGCTTTGACGAAGAAATGCTCTCGCTCGTTTTGTTTAAATACTATAACGCTTCCTGGAGCGGTGCGGAGAAAAATAATTTATCCGATGCCGAAATCGATCGACTCGCCGACACTCTGCCGGTTTTGCACAAAGCTATTAACGATCAACTCCATCATCCGCTCGTCAAGCCTTTGGACAAAGCGGTGAAGGTTTATTCTTTGTATTACAATATTCTTCTGGAAAATATCCAGAATGATCCGGCTAAAGTTTTTGACGAATTAAGCCGCGATGAAAATAAATTTTTGAACAACGTTCGCAAGACCTGTGCGGCCAAGTACCAGCGCGAGAAAAATCGCTTGTGGCGCAAGGCTTTCCGCAGTATCGTCTATATTTTTCTCACCAAATCGATTTTCGTTTTCTTAATTGAAATTCCGGCCATCAAATGGTTCGGCGAGCCCTTGAACGTGGTCAATCTGGCAATCAACGTGGCTTTTCCGGCCGTTCTTTTGTTCTTCATTGTCTTGATGAGCCGCCTGCCAGACAAGAAAAACA
>CAIMEI010000114.1 GCA_903839955.1 Candidatus Falkowiibacteriota bacterium
AGATTCCTTTGCTTATTTCTTCCCGCTCAACAAAGGTGAGCCGGTGGTATTCTTTGGCCATATTCATAGAATATATGCCGACTAGGGTATTTGCGCTAGTTTCTTGAACTCAGCTTTGTTTCCCTTGACAAAATTGGCGTAATAATGTAATGTATTCAGACAATAAACGTTAGTTAACAACTTAATATATATGTAATGAAAAAATTTTTAGTTTTTTTCTGCTGGGCTTGTTTCATCTTTTCTGGACCAAAAACAAGCGGTCAGGATAGCAATGTTTACAAGCATTATGATCTTCAAAATTATAATATGGTCGGGGCGATAATGTCTTTAAAGGAAAAATTTTTGGAAATCCAAAAAAAATATACTGCCCTAAAAATTGACTCGTTGGAATTTACCCCCAATCTCTCACCTTTTCCGCATAATTGCGGAGTGATATTTGATTGTGATGGATATCTTGTGCAGTATGAAATAGTTTGGAACAAGAACAAGCTAGATAAAGCATTGCTGCCATATTCCGCCGTGGCGTATGATCGGATGGACCAGTTTCTGGTCCGCTATCAAAGCCATGATAGTAATGGCCGTGAAACAGTGGTGATATTTTACCACGACAAAAATGGTAATGGCGGATTTTTTAAGGAAGATCCGGATGGGCCGTTTATTATTGATGTCTACTGGTATAATTCGGGCAGCCATCATTTTTCCACGATGAACAAAAGGGAGGTGCTAGAATTCAGAAAAAGGATGGTGGATTTATTTGCCGCCGTCAACCCAATAGCTGACCCTCCCGCCGCTGGAAAAACCAGCGAAAAGGCCGAGGACGATGAATAATTTTTAAGTGGATAGTTAAAACAAAAAGGAAGCTTTGCGAGCCTCCTTTTTTATTTACTCAAGCCAATCAAGCTTTTCTATTATAGCATTTGGCACAAGTGGAATGTCGTAAAATAATTTTGGGTCGCCCTTTGTTTTTATTATTTCCAGCATCCGGCGGACGCCGCCATGGCTTACTATCAAAATATTTTTTTTCTTGTGTCTAAACTCACGTGTGAAAGAAATTATCCTGTCAAAAAATGAAAATGGATTTTCCGCATTCTTGGCGGTGATTAGCTCAAGAGAGGATATTTTTCCCGATGGTGTCCCGGTTAAGTTGCCCATATCATATTCTAGCAATCTATTGTCGGAAGAGATATTTTCCAAATTCATACCTAGTTCCTCGGCGATAATTATTGCCGTCTCCCTTGCTCTTTTCAGCGGGGAGAAAACTATTTCATCTACGAGTATGCCTTCTAGAAGTATGGTTTTTGCACTATTTACGGCTTGTTCTCGCCCCTTGCTAGTCAGTGGTGAATTATCCCTTTGCCCCGCGAAGATGATTTTGACATTCGCCTCACTCTCTCCGTGTCTCACGAAATAGAGCATATTATTGGGATAAAATTTCCGTCAGAATTTTCTTGGCAATTTCCGGGTCGGCCTGTCCGCTAGTTTCCGCCATCACTTTGCCCAAGAAAAAAGCCATCAAGGGTAATTTGCCGGCGCGGTATTGCGCTGTCTGTTCAGGAAATTTTTCAATTACGCCGGTGGCAATTTTTCTAATCATCTCTTCGTCGCTCACTTTTTCCAGACCGGATTTTTTGATGATGTCCGCCGGTTTTTCACCGCTTGCCATCATTTGGCTCAGCACTTCCTGACCGCCATTACTGGTGATTTGGCCGTCGTTAATCAAAATTATCAGTTGAGCAAAATCGACTGGAGTGAATTTCAAGTCGGCAATATTTTCCTGGCGGCTATTAATATTTTTTAGCAGTTCACTGACAATCCAGCCGGCGGCATTGGGAGCCAATTCTATTTTTAAGTTTTTAAAAACTTCTTCGGCAAAATTCACCAGCGCCAAATCACTAATTAATTGTTCAGCAATTTCTTCTTTTAGACCGTATTCTTTTTGCAGGCGATTTTTTTTCTCTTCCGGCAATTCCACCAATTCATTTTTTATGATTGCCAGCCATTCATCGCTGATTCTAATCGGGGGAATATCTGGTTCGGGGAAGTAGCGGTAGTCGGCGGCGCTTTCTTTGACGCGCTGGGAAACGGTGGCATTTTTTTTGTCGTCCCAGCCGCGCGTTTCGGCAATAATTTCCTGGCCAGCCTCTAAGGCCGCCGTTTGGCGGGCAATTTCAAAAGCAATCGCTTTTTCCACCGCCTTGAAGGAATTGATATTTTTTACTTCCACCTTGTTGTTCAATTTCTTTTCACCAGTCGGCAGGATTTGGCCGTTTTCATATTTCCAGGCGCCGATTTCTTGCACGCTCACATTCGCCTCACAGCGCATTTCGCCTTTTTCCATGTCGGCATTGCTCGCGCCCAAATAGCGGAGCACGCGCTGATAATTCTGACAGAATTTTTTCGCTTCTTCGGCGCTATGAATAGTCGGTTCGGTCACGAGCTCCAAAAGTGGCGCGCCGGCGCGGTTGAAGTCAATCAGAGTGTGGTCGGCGCCTTTGGGGTGAAAGGATTTGCCGGTATCTTCTTCCAGGTGGATGCGGGTAATTAAAATCTCTTCGCCGCCTAAATTTATTTTCCCGTTTTTGGCGAAGGGTAAGTCGTATTGGGAAATTTGGTAGCCCTTAGGGAGATCGGGGTAAAAATAGTTTTTCCGGTCAAATTTGGACAGGCGGCTAATTTCGCAATTATGCGCCAAGCCGACCAAAATATTGAGCTCAATCGCCCGTTTATTCGGTACCGGCAGAGTTCCGGGGTG